>NZ_MLQM01000004.1:0-93429 GCF_001854525.1 Mycobacterium talmoniae | reverse complement strand
CCCCCCCCCGGTGCCCAGCCCCGCGCCCCCCGGCGGGCCGGGGCCTGTGCCGCCTCCGTCTAGGGGGCGGGCGCCGCGTGTTCTCCCCCGGTGTCTTCTCCACGGATGCCGGCACCGCCGCCGGGAGGCTCTTCCTGTTGGGCTGGGGGCTCCTGCTGGGGTGGCGGCGGCGGATTTTCTGGAGGTGGTGGTGTCGCGATCCGCGGCGAGGCCGGCGCTACCGTCCGCGGCGGTGATGGCGGGAGCGGTGGTGGATTGGGTGAGATGACGCCCGAGGGGACTGCTATCGCGGTCGGCGCGGAATGAGCGGGCGGTGCCGCACCGGCCACGCTCGGCGAGGCGCCGATCAAGGCCGTGATCGCGGCGCACTCAGCGAGTGTTCGCAGCGCGTTTAACGACCATCGTCGTCGATCGCGCCATACGATTGTGTGGTATGCAATCATGCGAATGCCCTCATGTTCCACCGTACAACCGCGCCGCGAGTTTTCTCCCCGGATTTGACGGCCGGCGCCGCCGGATGGCCACCAACGTCAGCCTCGCCGGCGCGCTGGTTAGCGCCTCGATGGTGGTGGCCGCCGCAGCTGTGTCGGGCGGTGTGGCAGCCGCCGACCCAAACCAGGACGAGCAGTTTCTAGCGCTGCTTCGTGCGGAACAGATCCCCGCCATCGATAACGTGCCAGCACTCATCGCCCGAGCCCATGACATTTGTGGCGAACTCGATCACGGCGCCTCGTTCGACGCGGTACTGGACGAGCAGATCAATCGTGCCTACGAGGACAATCCGGCCCTGCGTCTACAGTCCGCCCGCGTGGCTACCACCGGGGTCCGGTTCATCACCGCGGCAGTGAAGGTCTACTGCCCGTCCCACCAAGGCCAGCTTCCGTAGCGAGCTTGCCGGGTCTCTGCACCAGCGCCGCGGCGGGTTACCGGCGTTCGCTCAGCTCGTGGCGGTAGCCCTCGATGCGCTGCTCGATCTCGGCGGCGTCATCCGGCCGCCCGTCCTCGTAGGCGAGTCTGGCGCGGACCGACAGTTCGCGGATTGCGGTGCGAATGTCGTTGATGCTGGCGGTTTGTGGAGTGTCCATCGGCGCGGCCTTTCCGGCTAGGCGGGGCGGCGCAATGGCCGCCCCCGTTCGGGTTCGGCTATAGGTAGGGTACTGCCAAATCAGGTAAATCACGCTCCGCGGCGGTGCCACGCGTTCGATAGGGTCAGCGTTTGTGAAACCGACAAGCGCGCGTGTTCTACCGGCCAGGGCGGGTCGTTGCGCACGCCTGTGTGCGGCGGCGATGATCGCGGTCACGGCGGTGGCCGGGTGCGATTCCGCTGAGCGCCCCCGGAGCGCGCCGGTGCCGACCCCGCCGCCGACCCCGTTTCCGGTGGCGGTGCCGCAGCTGCAACTCTCGCCGCCGCCGTACACGGTCAATGTTGACGAGCCGTCGTCCAGCGCGGGCTACGTACTCCTCAATAACGGGGGTTTCAATCCCGCTGCGGCCGTCCTGAACCCGGATGCTGCGCCCGCCGCAGCCCCCCCGGTGCCCGGGGGACCGCAGATCGTCGACAAGCAGGGCCGGGTGGTGTGGTTCGGCCAGCTGCCGGCGGGCCAGAGCGCCGCCAACTTTCAGGTACAGACCTATGCCGGGCAGCCGGTGCTGACCTGGTGGCAAGGGGACCTGGGCGGCCCGGATACCTTCGGCCACGGCAACGGCGTCGACTACATCGTCGACGCGCACTACCGGGTGATCGCGACGCTGAGCCCGCAGGGGCTGCACTCGGACGTGCACGAGTTCCGGCTCACCCCCGACGGCCACGCGTTGATCACCGCCTACACCCCGGTGCCGGCCGACCTGACCGCGGTGGGCGGCCCCAAGGACGGCAAGGTGTGGGATTGCGTCGCCGCGGTCGTCGACGTGGCCAGCGGCAAGACGCTGTCCCAATGGTCGGCGCTGGCCCATGTGCCGGTCACCGACAGCGCGCTGACCACCGCCGACGCCGCGGCCTACCGGGGCGGGGTGTTCGACGCGTTCCACATGAACTCGATCGCCCTGGCCCCCGACGGCGACCTGCTGATCTCCATGCGGCACACCTCCACGGTGTACAAGGTGAGCCCCAGCACCGGGCAGATCGCGTGGCAGCTGGGCGGCAAACATTCCACCTTCGCGCTGCAGCCGGGCGTGCAGTTCGCGTTTCAGCACGACGCCCAATTCGCCGACCCGCACACCATCCGGCTGTTCAACAACGACACCGACGGCGCGGACACGCTGGGGCAGAGCAGCATCGAATGGATTCGCCTCGACGAGGCCGCGCACACCGCCACGTTGGTGCGCAACCAAACCCATCCCGGCGGGGTGCAGACCTTCGCGATGGGCAACGCCCAGCCCCTGCCCAACGGCAACACCTTTGGCGGCTGGGGCACCGGGCAACACATCAGCGAGTTCGGCCCGTCGGGTGAGCTGGTGTACGACGCGCAAACCCCGCAGGGCGCCACCTATCGCGCGTTTTTGCAGGAGTGGCGTGCGGAACCGACCGAGCCGCCGCAGGTCAGCATCGCGACCGGCGATCGGCCGACGGTCACCGCCGTCTGGAACGGGGCGACCCAGGTCCGGCAGTGGCGGGTGTTGGCCGGTGACTCCGCGACCGCGCTACACCCGGTGGCCACCGCGGAGTGGGCCGGGCTGGCGACGACGATCCCGGTGTCCCCGGCGGCCTGGTTTCAGGTGCAGGCCCTGGACAGGTCGGGGTCGGTGATCGCGACGAGCGAGCCCACCCGGCGTTGACGCGCGAGCAGCGTTGACGCGCGAGCAGACGCAAAAGCCCCCATTTCCAGCCGAAATTGGGGGCTTTTGCGTCTGCTCGCGCCGGGAGATTCAGCGCCGGAACAGCTTGTTGCCCAGCCACACCACCGGGTCGTACTTGCGGTCGACGACCCGCTCCTTCATCGGGATGATCGCGTTGTCGGTGATCTTGATGTGTTCCGGGCAGACCTCGGTGCAGCACTTGGTGATGTTGCACAGCCCCAGGCCGGCCTCGTCCTGGGCGAGGTCGCGCCGGTCGGCCTCGTCCAGCGGATGCATCTCCAACTCGGCGATGCGGATGAAGAACCGGGGCCCGGCGAAGGCCTCCTTGTTCTCCTCGTGATCGCGGATCACGTGGCAGACGTTTTGGCACAGGAAGCATTCGATGCACTTGCGGAACTCCTGGGAGCGTTCCACGTCGCGCTGGGCCATCCGGTACTCGCCGGGCTGCAGATCCTTCGGCGGCGTGAACGACGGGATCTCGCGCGCCTTCTGGTAGTTGAACGACACGTCGGTGACCAGATCCCGCACCACCGGGAACGTCCGCAGCGGGGTCACGGTGACGACCTCGTCCTCGGCGAACGTCGACATGCGGGTCATGCACATCAGCTTCGGCATGCCGTTGACCTCCGCCGAGCACGACCCGCACTTGCCGGCTTTGCAGTTCCACCGCACCGCCAGGTCGGGGGTCTGCGTCTGCTGCAGGCGGTGAATGATGTCGAGCACCACCTCGCCCTCGTTGACCTCGACGGTGAAGTCCTCCAGCGCGCCGCCGTCGTCGTCACCGCGCCACACCCGCAGGTGCGCGTCATATGTCATTGGCGCCACTCCTCCTCATCGCCACGCTGTGCATCGTCGTTGGCGCGTGTCATCAGCTTCTCCGTCCGGGGTGTTCGGCCAGCTCGTCGTCGGTGAAGTACTTCTCCAGCTCGCCGATCTCGAAAAGCTCCAGCAGGTCTTCGCGCATCGGGATTTGCGGCTCGGCGGTGACGGTGACGTTGGGCACCACCGGGTCGTCGGCCTCGCTGCGGCAGACCAGCAGGGTTTTGCGCCAGGTGGCGTCCATTGCCGGATGGTCGTCGCGGGTGTGCCCGCCGCGGCTTTCGGTGCGGGCCAGCGCGGCCTTGGCCACGCATTCGCTGACCAGCAGCATGTTGCGCAGGTCGACCGCCAAATGCCAGCCGGGGTTGAACTGCCGGTGGCCTTCCACGGCGACGTTGGCGAACCGGGCCTTGAGCTCGTCCAGCTTGACCAGGGCCTGCTCGACCTCGTCGGCCTTGCGGATGATGCCGACCAGGTCGTTCATCGCCTGCTGCAGGTCGGTGTGCAGGGTGTAGGGGTTTTCCGGTGTGCCGTCACCGTCGGGCCCGTTGAACGGCGCCAACGCCAGTTTGGCGGCGGCGTCGACGGACTCGGCCGAGACCGCCGGCCGGCTATCCAGGGCCCGCACGTAGTCGGCGGCGCCCAGCCCGGCGCGGCGGCCGAACACCAGCAGATCCGACAGCGAGTTGCCGCCCAACCGGTTTGACCCGTGCATGCCGCCCGAGCACTCGCCGGCGGCGAACAGCCCGGGGGTGGTGGCCGCGCCGCTGTCCGGGTCGACCTCGATGCCGCCCATCACGTAGTGGCAGGTCGGCCCGACCTCCATCGGTTCGGCGGTGATGTCGACCTCGGCCAGCTCCATGAACTGGTGATACATCGACGGCAGCCGGCGTTTGATCTCGTCGGTGGGCAGCCGGGACGCGATGTCGAGGTACACCCCGCCGTGCGGGCTGCCGCGGCCCGCCTTGACCTCGGAGTTGATCGCCCGGGCCACCTCGTCGCGGGGCAGCAGGTCGGGGGTGCGTCGGGCCGAGTCGTTGTCCTTGAGCCACTGGTCGGCTTCTTGTTCGGTTTCGGCGTATTGGCCTTTGAACACCGGCGGGATGTAGTCGAACATGAACCGGGTGCCCTCGGAGTTCTTCAGCACGCCGCCGTCGCCGCGCACCCCCTCGGTGACCAGGATGCCCTTGACGCTGGGCGGCCACACCATCCCGGTCGGATGGAACTGGATGAACTCCATGTTGATCAGCGTCGCCCCGGCCCGCAGCGCCAGCGCGTGCCCGTCGCCGGTGTACTCCCAGGAGTTCGAGGTCACCTTGAACGATTTGCCGATGCCGCCGGTGGCCAGCACCACCGCGGGGGCTTCGAACAGCACGAACCGGCCGGATTCGCGCCAGTAGCCGAACGCGCCGGCGATCCGGCCGTCGTCTTTGAGCAGTTCGGTGATGGTGCACTCGGCGAACACCTTGATCCGGGCTTCGTAGTCGCCGTGCTCGGCGTAATCCTCCTGCTGCAGCGAGACGATCTTCTGCTGCATGGTGCGGATCAGCTCCAGCCCGGTGCGGTCACCCACGTGGGCCAGCCGCGGGTAGGTGTGGCCGCCGAAGTTGCGCTGGCTGATCCGGCCGTCCTTGGTCCGGTCGAACAGCGCGCCGTAGGTTTCCAGTTCCCACACCCGATCCGGGGCTTCGCGGGCGTGCAGTTCGGCCATCCGCCAGTTGTTGAGGAACTTGCCGCCGCGCATGGTGTCGCAGAAATGGGTCTGCCAATTGTCTTTGGGGTTGGCGTTGCCCATCGACGCCGCGCAGCCGCCCTCGGCCATCACCGTGTGGGCCTTGCCGAACAGTGATTTGCAGACCACGGCCACGCTCAGGCCGCGTTCCCGGGCCTCAATGACCGCGCGCAACCCCGCGCCGCCGGCACCGATCACGACCACGTCGTAGGAGTGCCGTTCGACCTCAACCATGAAACCTCGCTTGTTGTGTGCTTGTGTTCGGAATCGCCTGTTAGTTAATGAATCTCAGGTCAGAAATGGTGCCGCTGGCGACCAGCGCGATGTAGAAGTCGGTGAACGCCAAGGTGGCCAGGGTGGTCCAGGCGAACTGCATGTGCCGGGTGTTGAGCTGGCTGACCTGCGTCCAAATCCAGTACCGGATGGGGTGTTTGGAGAAATGCTTGAGCCGGCCGCCGGTGGCGTGCCGGCACGAGTGGCAGCCGCCGGTGTAGGCCCACAGCAGCAACACGTTGACCACCAGGATGACGTTGCCCAACCCGAAGCCGAAGCCCTTCGGGGAGTGGAAGGCCACGATCGCGTCGTAGGTGTTGAGCAGCGCGAGCAGCGACGCGACGTAGAAGAAGTAGCGGTGGCTGTTCTGGATGATCAGCGGCAGCCGGGTTTCCCCGGTGTACCCGGCGCGCGGCTCGGGCACCGCGCAGCCCGCCGGGGACAGCCACACCGACCGGTAGTAGGCCTTGCGGTAGTAGTAGCAGGTGAGCCGGAATGCCAGCAGAAACGGTAACACCAGCATTCCCAATGGAATCCAGCGCGGGAATTCCGGTAACCACACGCCCAGGTGGCTGGAGCCCTCGACGCAGGACGCGCTGATGCACGGTGAGTAGAACGGCGTCAGGTAGTGGTACTCGGGCACCCAGTACGCGCTGCCCCAAAACGCCCGGATGGTCGCGTAGATGATGAACGCCGCCAGGCCGATGTCGGTCCACATCGGTGCCGACCACCACCGGTCGGCGCGCAACGTGCGTTGGGAGATCTGCGCGCGGGTGGCGGAGAAGACGCCGGACGCAGGACGGTTCGCGGTGGGTGCGCTCATCTGGTGTGATCCTCTACGTGGTTCATCGTGGGTGCCCCGTGACGAGCACCCGGTATCGCGGGGTCTGTCAGGATCTGCCCTGGCCGCCGACGCCCTCGTCGTCGACGTCACGCCAGAACTCGGTGTCGTATTCGGTGTCAGGAATCGGAATCTTCTCGGCGGTGTGTTGGGTGGCCCAACGCTCGAGGTCCAACTCGTTGGCGTCGATATCGAGCAGTTCGACGTCGCTGAGGATGCGCTCGGCGTCCAACACGATGCGACGCATCCCGGGGACTTCGCCGTACCGGGATTTCAGCGACATCACGCACCGGCGCAGGCCACCAATCAGGTCGTGGAGTTCGGCGATTTCGGCGGTGCTGGACAACGGACCTCCTTGGGCTGAAGGTGTCAGGGATCACACTACGACACTCGATGCTAGCCACATCACGAACCCGACGTGAGACAGATCACGTCTGGGACTTTCCGGCAAGGGGGCGATGAGAAAGGTGACCGAGATGGCCAGTCAGGACGAGCTTGGGAAGCGGGCGACCGCACTGTTGGCGCTGCATCAACCCGGCAATCCGGTGATCTTGCCGACGGTGTGGGATGCCTGGTCGGCGCAGCTGGCCGTCGACGCCGGGTTCGCGGCGCTGACGGTGGGCAGCCACCCGGTCGCGAATTCGCTCGGCAAATCCGACAACGAGGGGATGACGTTCGAGGATCTGCTCGGTCGGGTCGGCCAGATCACCGCGGCGGTGCCGGTGCCGGTGTCGGTCGACATCGAATCGGGCTACGGCCAGCCGGCGTCCCGGCTCATCGAGGGCCTGCTCGGCGTCGGCGCGGTGGGGCTGAACATCGAAGACACCGTGCACAGCGAGGGCAAGCGGTTGCGGTCACCGGGTGAACACGCCGAGTTGGTCGGCGCGCTGCGCGCGGCCGCCGACGCGGCCGGGGTGCACGTGGTGGTCAACGCCCGCACTGACCTGTTTCTGCGCAAGGACGGTGACGACTCCGACCGGGTGGACCGCGCTATCGCCCGGCTGACCGAAGCCGCGCAGGCCGGCGCCGACGTGCTGTACCCGGTGGGACGCCACGACCCGGATACGTTGCGCCGGTTGGCCGCCGAACTGCCGCTACCGGTCAACGCGATCGCGGTGCCCGACCAGGACGATCCGGCCGCGTTCGGTCCGCTCGGGGTGGGCCGGGTCAGCTTCGGCCCGTTTTTTCAGGCCGCGCTCGCCGGCCCGGCCAAGGACCTGCTGGCCCGCTGGGTTTGATCCGAACATGACGCCGAGTGTGCGGTTTCATACGCGACCCGCCGGGCAGGGCGTATGAAACCGCACACTCGCGGGAGTGGGAGTGGGAGCGGGCGCTACTTGGTGATCGCGATCCGCTGCGCCTGGGTGCCGGCGTAGACGCCGGCCACCCGCACGGTCAGCACCCCGGCGTCGTAGGACGCCGTGATCGCGTCGCCGGTCACGTGCGCGGGCACCGCGAACGACCGGCGGAACGACCCGTAGCGGACCTCGCGCAGGGTGCGGCCGTGTTCCTCGCTGGCGTGCTCGTCGCGCCGCTCACCGTGGATGACCAAGCGCCCACCGTCGAGTTCGACGGTGACGTCGTTGTCGACGTCCACGCCCGGCAGCTCCAGCCGGACGACGGCGTCGTCGCCGTCCTTGGTGATCTCGGCGGCCGGCTGGAAGCCGCTCGCGACCGGCTTGAACCAGTCGGCGGCCGCGGCCGGGCCGAAGAAGTCGCGCACCCACCGGTCGGTGTTCCAGGCCGGGCGTGACCACAGTGTCAGATTGCTCATCGGTGTCTCCTCGTTGTCGATGGCGGCCGACCCGGATGCCGGCCCGCTATCCGTACAAACATGAGTCGACCACGCTTAAGTTCCGGTGTTCGCTGTGAGCAAACCCACAGGCGAAACGTGAGCACTCACACAGTCGCTCACAGCAGGTCGGCGCGGGTGTGAACACACCGTCATGGGCCCGTCACATAAGGCGACATTTCCGCAATATCGGGTCCCTAACCTCGTCTCATGCCTGCTGTTGAGGAACCGCGCGACATCGTCGTGGTCGGCCACGGCATGGTGGGCCACCGCCTCGTCGAGGCGCTGCGCGCCCGCGACACCGACGGTTGCTGGCGGGTCACCGTGCTGGCCGAGGAGACCAACGCCGCCTACGACCGGGTGGGCCTGACCGCCTACACCGAGGCGTGGGATCGCGACCAGCTGGCGCTCCCGGGCAACGACTACGCCGGGGACGAGCACGTGCGGTTGCTGCTCAACACCCGGGTCACCGACATCGACCGCGCCGCCAAATCGGTGCGGACCGCCGACGGCCAGCGCTACGACTACGACAAGCTGGTGATCGCGACCGGCTCCTACGCCTTCGTCCCGCCGGTGCCCGGCCACGACCTGCCCGGCTGCCACGTCTACCGCACCCTCGATGACCTGGACGGCATCCGCGCCGACGTGCAGCGCACGTTGGCCGCCGGCCACACCAGCACCGGGGTGGTCATCGGCGGTGGACTGCTGGGGCTGGAGGCCGCCAACGCGCTGCGCGGGTTCGGGCTGACCGCCCACGTGGTCGAGATGGCGCCACGGCTGATGGCCCAGCAACTCGACGAGGCCGGCGGTGCGCTGCTGGGACGCATGATCGGTGAGCTGGGGATCGCCGTGCACGTCGGGGTCGGCACCGAGTCGATCCAAACCGTCGCCCACTCGGACGGGACGCAGTCGCTGCGGGTCTTGCTGTCCGACGGTCAGCTCATCGACACCGGCCTGGTGATCTTCGCCGCCGGGGTGCGGCCCCGCGACGAACTGGCCGCGGCGGCGGGCCTGGCGATCGCCGACCGGGGCGGGGTGCTCACCGACCTGTCCTGTGTGACCAGCGATCCCGACGTGTACGCGGTGGGGGAAGTCGCCGCCATCGAGGGGCGCTGCTACGGCCTGGTCGGGCCGGGCTACACCAGCGCCGAGGTGGTGGTGGACCGGCTGCTGGCCGGCGTCGCCGAGTTCCCCGAAGCCGACCTGTCCACCAAGCTCAAGCTGCTGGGTGTCGACGTCGCCAGCTTCGGCGACGCCATGGGCACCACCAAGGACTGCCTGCAGGTCGTCGTCAACGACGCGGTGAATCAGACCTACGCCAAGCTGGTGCTGTCCGACGACGCCAAGACGCTGCTGGGCGGCATCCTGGTCGGCGACGCCTCCTCCTACGGGGTGCTGCGCCCGATGGTCGGCTCGCAGCTGCCCGGCGATCCGCTGGCGTTGATCTCGCCGGCTCAATCCGACGGTGGCGGCTCGGCGTTGGGTGTGGGCGCGCTGCCGGACTCCGCACAGATCTGCTCGTGTAACAACGTCACCAAGGGTGACCTCAAGTGTGCGATCGCCGACGGCTGCGCCGATGTGGCGGACCTGAAAACCTGCACCGGCGCCGGCACCTCCTGCGGATCGTGTGTGCCGCTGCTCAAGCAACTGCTGGAGGCCGAGGGCGTCGAGCAATCCAAGGCGTTGTGTGAGCACTTCAGCCAGTCCCGCGCCGAGTTGTTCGAGATCATCTCGGCCACCTCGATCCGCACCTTCTCCGGGCTGATCGAGAAGTTCGGCACCGGAATGGGTTGCGACATCTGTAAACCCACCGTTGCCTCGATCCTGGCCTCGACCAGCTCGGACCACATCCTCGACGGTGAGCAGGCCTCGCTGCAGGACTCCAACGACCATTTCCTGGCCAACATCCAGCGCAACGGCAGCTACTCGGTGGTGCCGCGGGTTCCGGGCGGCGACATCAAACCCGAACACCTGATCCTGATCGGCCAGATCGCCCAGGAATTCGGGCTTTACACCAAGATCACCGGCGGTCAGCGCATCGACATGTTCGGCGCCCGGGTGGACCAGCTGCCGGAGATCTGGAGGCGCCTGGTCGACGCCGGCATGGAATCCGGTCAGGCCTACGGGAAGTCGCTGCGCACCGTGAAAAGCTGTGTCGGCACCGACTGGTGCCGGTACGGCCAGCAGGACTCGGTGCAGATGGCCATCGACCTGGAGCTGCGCTACCGGGGCCTGCGCGCACCGCACAAGATCAAGATGGGCGTGTCGGGCTGCGCCCGGGAATGCGCGGAAGCCCGCGGTAAGGACGTCGGCGTCATCGCCACCGAAACCGGTTGGAACCTTTACGTGTGCGGCAACGGCGGCATGACCCCCAAGCACGCGCAGTTGCTGGCCAGCGATCTGGACGACGAGACCCTGGTCCGCTACATCGACCGGTTCCTGATGTTCTACATCCGCACCGCCGACCGGTTGCAGCGCACCGCGCCGTGGCTGGAGTCGCTGGACGGCGGACTCGACCACCTGCGTGAGGTCGTCTGCGAGGACTCGCTCGGGTTGGCCGAGGAATTCGAAGCGGCGATGGCCCGCCACGTCGAGGGCTACGAGTGCGAATGGAAAGGCGTGCTGGAGGATCCGGACAAGCTGTCCCGGTTCGTGTCCTTCGTCAACGCTCCCGGTGCGCCCGACCCCACCGTGACGTTCGTCGAGCAGAACGGGCGGAAGGTGCCGGCCCCGGTGGCCATAGGCATGCCGCGCGTGCGGTCGTGGTCCGAGGACGACAACCAGGAGGCCTCATGACCGCGCCGACGACGATGCAGAGCGAAGCGATGAGGAGGAGTGGCGCTGATGACACTGCTGGATGACAGAAGTGAACTATTGAGCTGCGGCGACCAGGCGTGGACCGCGGCGTGTGCCTACGACTACCTGATTCCTGGCCGCGGAGTCGGCGTGCTGCTCGACGACGGCTCGCAGGCGGCGTTGTTCCGCCTCGACGACGGATCGCTGTACGCGCTGGGCAACATTGACCCGTTCTCCGGTGCGGCGGTGCTGTCGCGCGGCATCGTCGGCGACCGGGCCGGCCGGCCGGCTGTGCAGTCTCCGATCAAGAAGCAGGCGTTCGCCTTCGACGACGGTAGCTGTCTCGACGACCCGACCGTCGCGGTGCCGGTGTATCCGACCCGGATCAAGGACGGCTACGTCCAGGTCGGCCGCGCCGCGTAGCGAGCGCTACCTGCGCGAGCGTGCGTGTCCCCGGCCGACACGCCGAGTGAATTTCCGGGTTTGCGCACGCTCGCGGGCTCACGGCGCCGCGCGGTTACCGCGCTAGCAGTGTCGCAGGCAGCTGCGCCTGCCGGAACCGGTCGGCGATCAGCCGGGTCACCCCGGGGTGCGTGCCCAGCGGGCCGCTGACCACGTCGGCGCCGCTGTGCCGCAGCCGATCCTGGAACAGTCCCTCACACAGCAGATAGGACGCCACCGCAACACGACGCGCACCCCGGCGCCGGGCCGCGGCGACCGCTTCGGGCACGCTCGGTGCCCCGGTCGCGGCGAAGGCCAAGTCCACCGGCGAGCCGAGCAGCCCCGACAGCAGCGCCGCACTGTCGCGCAGGTCGGCCCGCGCCGCCGGATCCGAGGTGCCCGCCGCCGCGAGGATCACCGAATCGCCGGGGCGCCACCCGGATTCGGTCAGCCGTTGGGCGACGACGCGCGTGATCTGCCGGCTCGGGCCCAGCGCGGGCGCGACGGTGACGTCGGGATGCCCGCTCGCCGCGATGTGGGCGGGTAGATCGGTGCGGACATGGTAGCCGCGGGACAGGAAGGCCGGCACCACGACCGCGGGCTGGTCGGCGACCGCCGGTGCGGCCAACACCTCCGTCGGGGTGGGACCCAGCACGTCGACGAACGCGACCTGCACGACGCGGTCCAGCAGCTCGCCGACCCGCTGCGCGAGGTCACCGACCATCGCGACACCCCCCGGTTTGCGGGTGCCGTGCGCTACCAGGATGAGGTTCACGCCACCCCCGAACGTTCGTCGACCGCCAGCCGGTAGCCGCGTTTGACCACGGTGGCGACAATGCTCTTGTCGCCCAACGCGGTCCGCAGCCGCAGCACCGCGGTCTCCACGGCGTGGGTGTCGGAGCCGTTGCCCGGCAACGCACGCAGCAGGGTGTCGCGGTCGACGACCGTGCCGGGCTGGCGCGCCAATGCCTGCAGGGTGGCCATCCCGGTCCGCGACAGCGACTTGACCTCGTCGTCGACCAGCACACAGGTGCTGCGGATCTCGATGCGGTGCCCGGCGGCGTGCACGGTATGGGTGCGCGTCGCCGGCAGTTCCTCGGCGATGTGACGCGCCAACGCCCCCAACCGCATTCGCTGCGGCGACGACGTCGGGATGCCCAGGCGGGTCAGCGGGCCGGCGGTCACCGGACCCACACACATCGCGTACACCTCCGACCGCAGCGCGGCCAGCAACTCGTCGGTGATGCCCAAGTCGGTTGCGCGCCGCAGCGTCGCCACCACCGCCGGCGCCGAGGTGAAAGCGACCGCGTCGAATTGGCGTTGGGCGATCTGGGTGATGAGCTGATCGAACTCGCCTCCCGGCGGCGCCGCTTGCCAGCGGTACACCCGGATCGGCACCACATCGGCGCCCGCGGCCCGCAGTTCGTCGAGAAACTCCGGGATCGGATCCCAGTCGTCGTCGGCGACCCCGTGCAGTTGGACCGCGACCCGCAGCCCGGCCACACCGGACTTCAGCAGGTAATCCAGTACCTCGCGGGATGATTCGGACGCCGGGGACCACTCTTCGGGCAAGCCGACCGCGCGTAGCGCACCGGTTGCCTTCGGTCCGCGGGCCACGATCCGGGCACCCGACAACGCGGTGATCAGATCATTGGCCAGTGCCCAACCATCGGCGGCCGCGATCCAACCGCGGAATCCGATGGCGGTGGTCGCGATCAGGATGTCCGGCGGCTGGGCGATCAACGCCTCGGTGTGCTGATGCAACTCGTCGTCGTCGGGCAGGTTGATCATGGTGATGGCCGGCGCGGCGCAGACCGTGGCGCCGTGGCGGCGCAACAGCGCGCACAGTTCACCGGCCCGGCGCGCGGCGGTGACCGCGACCCGGTAGCCGGTGAGCGACTCCCGGTCTGGTTGCGTCATATGAATTGTTTATTCCTGGCAGATTTCCACGGCGTTACCGGACAATTGCCGAAGCGTTGCCCTATGCTGCGACGCCCGTCACAGGCGGGCGGGTGCCGAGGTATGTTCCGAGCCGGGCACCGCCGGAGCCGAACTCGGCCGCCGGACGTAGCGACGCCAGGTGAGCACCGAGGCCACCACGTAGGCGGCCAGGAAGATCCAATACGCCGACGTCTCCGAGCCGGTGCTCGCGTAGGACTGCCGCAACGTCAGATTGATCCCGACGCCGCCGAGTGCACCGACCGTCGCGGCGAACCCGATCAGTGCCCCCGCGTGGGTGCGCGCCCAGTGTCGGCGTTCGGTCTCGTCGACGTCCAGCGAACGGCTGCGCGCCTCGAAAACCGATGGGATGAGCTTGAACACCGAGCCGTTGCCGACGCCGGCCAGGATGAACAACACGATGAAGCCGACCACATAGCCCGCCAGGGTCAGCGCGTGCGCCGGACCGTTGGCGTGGTTGGGGCCGTGCGCGTAGTCGTCGTGGGTGCTCAACGCGACCAGCAGACCGGCCGCCAGGATCATGCCGGCGAAGACCGCCAGGGTGACCCGACCGCCGCCGATCCGGTCGGACACCTTGCCGCCCACCACCCGTGACAGCGAGCCCAGCAGCGGGCCCAGGAAGGCGATCTGCAGCGTGTGCAGCGATGCTTCCCCGGGGCTTTGACCCATGCTCTCGAAGTTGACGTGCAGCACCTGACCGAACGCGAACGCGAAACCGATCCACGAGCCGAACGCGCAGGTGTACAGCAGGGTGATCACCCAGGTGTCGGGGATCGACAGGATCGACCGGATGTGGCCCACCTCGATGCTGTGGTCGAGGTTGTCCATCAACAGCGCCGCCGCGATCGCGACGACCGTCAGCAACACCAAATAGACCGCGCACACCCAGTACGGTTGCCGGTTGCCGGCGACCGCGAGCACCACCAGACCGACCACCTGAATGCCCGCCACCCCGATGTTGCCGAAGCCGGCGTTGACGCCGAGCGCCCAGCCTTTGAGCCGCTGGGGGTAAAAGGCGTTGACGTTGGCCAGCGATGCGGCGTAGTTGCCGCCGCCCAATCCGGTGAGGGCCGCGCACACCACATACGGCCACAACGGCAGACCGGGTTTGGCCAGCAGCACGATGGTGCCGACGGTAGGGATCAGCAGCACCAGCGCGGAGAACACCGTCCAGTTGCGGCCGCCGAATTTCGCAATCCCCAACGTGTAGGGGATACGCACGCAGCCCCCGACGAACGTAGCGGTCGCGCCCAACAGCAACTTGTCACCCGCGGTGAAGCCGAAAATCGGCTCGGGCATGAACAGCGCCATCACCGACCACAGCGACCAGATCGAGAATGCCACGTGGTCGCCCGCGACCGTGCAGATCAGGTTGCGCCGCGCGACGTTCTTGTTGCCGGCTTCCCACGCCGCGGTGTCCTCGGCGTCCCAGTCCATGATTCGATGCGAGCGGGCCATCGTTCTCCTCGTGATCGGTCCTCGGTCACGCGGGGAATCCGTGTTCGCCGAAACGTCTCCCACAGCGACCCGCGCGAACCTATCCTGGCTAGCTGGGAGGTCGCAGTGTGAAACCTGGGAGTTCGGGTGTCGCGCTCACAGGTATGTGGTCCACCTCACAGCGTCCGGGCGCCGAGGACACGCGCGAAAGCGGTCCCCTGCTGGCCGGATGCTATTTGGCTCCGCCGTCGCTGGGGGTCAACTGTTGGGGGCAGTAAAACTTGGCCGACAGCGCGGCGAATTCGGCCGCACCGTCGGTAGTGATGGCGGGATTGGTGGTCTTGAGGTCCTTGAGGACCTGCAGGCCGGATTCGCCCTTGCCGATGAGCCCGCACACGGTTTGGGCGGCCGAGATGACTTGGTTGGGGTCGTTGTAGCTGATCCCCGCCGCGCGCAGCGAGGCCAGGAAGCTGGCGTCGGCGGCTCCGCCGTCGACACCCGGGTCTGCGTGTGCCGGTGCGGCCACCGCGATCAGCGTAGCCGCGGCGAAGGGAGCAAATAGCGTCCGCATGAGTTCCTCATTTCGATGGTTACCGTCAGGTGATCGGGCCGTGGCTAACCCAACTGGGAATGCGGAGCCAATGGTGCGGTCTTGGGGCCGCGCTTCAAGTGCACCGCGTGGTTGCCGGGTTTCTTCGCCAGCTCGGCGAGCAGGTCATCGAGGCCCGCTTCGTCGACTTGCCAGTGCTGCACGGTGTCCGGCCGCTGCTGTAGCTGGGCGATGACCCGATCGAGTTTGACCGGGCCCTTGCCCTCCTCCTTGTCCGAGACGGTGCGGCTCAGGACGCGGGCTCCACTGGCGACACGCGGCGCGGAACCGCCCAACGCCCCCCCGGACAGGCTGCCCAACGTCGCCGGATTGAGTAGGCCACTGGGGATGTCGAAGGCCGGGGCGGCCATTGCACTGGCGGACGGCAACACGTTGGCGGCCAGCCGGACCGCCGGGGTGGCGGCTGCCCAGGCCGGTGGGACCGAAAGCCGGCCCACCGTGGACGCTTCAGCCACACCTGCCGACACGGCCCGGACCGCGCTGGGGGCCGTCGCTGGTTGCAGGCCAAGGCCCGCTCCTAGCGCCGATTTCGGGATGTCCGGGGCGACCGGCGGCTGGAAGAACGTCTTGAACTGCACCATGCCCAAGTTGGGTACGCTCATCGAATCGTTCGCCAATGTGCTGAACTTGGTGACCGACGCCAGCGTGGAAAACCCGCTCGAATACATCGACCCCGCCGACGAATTCCCCGTCAACCCGTTTAGCAGGTTGCCCATCTGTGTGTTGTAGTTGGTGGTGGCCGTGGCCAGGTCCTGCAGGAGCTGCGGAATCTTGCCCAGGACCGACTGGGTGCTGGTGGCGGCGGAGGCACCGCTGCCCTGGCTGACGGCGGCCGCCTGGCTGGCCAGCCCGGATCCGCTGGTGGTCTGCGGCGGCTGGCTGAACGGCGTCACCTGGGTCGCGGTGGCCGACGAGGCGGCGTAGCCGAACATCGCCGCGACGTCTTGGGCCCACATCTCACCGTACTGAGCCTCGGTGGCCGCGATCGCCGGAATGTTCTGCCCGAGGATGTTCGTGGCCACCAGCGATGCCAACTGGCTTCGGTTGGCCTCGATCACCGGCGGCGGCACCGTTGCGGCGAACGCGGTCTCGTAGGCGGCCGCCGCGGCCCGCGACTGGGTGGCGGCTTCGGTGGCCTGCGCCGCGGTGTTCGACAACCAGGCCACATATGGTGCGGCTGCCGCGGCCATCGACTCCGATGACGGACCCGTCCATGACGCGCCGATCAATCCGGCGATCGCCTCGCCATACCCGGCGGCGGCCGATTGCAGCTCAGCGGCCAGGCCGTCCCACGCCGCAGCGGCGGCGCGAAACGACCCGGAGCCCGGGCCGGAATACATTCGCGCGGAGTTAATCTCCGGCGGCAACGACCAAAAATCCATTGTCACACTGCTCCTTTAGTCGACTGTGACCGCGCTGGCGGATTCGTCGTCGCATCGGAGCCGATGAGCGACGTCAGCTTGCCGACCACGGCCCGGTGCAGCGCGCTCGCCTGGGCGGTAGCCTCCTGATACATCTGCGCGTGCGCCGCGAACTGGGCGGCGATCAGCGTCGACACCTCGTCGGCGGCGGCTGGAAGTAGACCAGTGGTCGGCATCGCCGCGGCCGCATTGTGCGCCGTCATCGACAACCCGAGCCCGGCCAGGTTGGCTGCCGCCACCGCCAGTACCGCGTGTTGCGTTGTCTCCTGGGACATCTGGGCCTCCTCAGTCGTCGGTCGGGATCACAATGATGTTGACGGTGTTGGCCTCCTCGGCAGCGGCAGCGGCGACCGCTGCGCTGCCCCCAACGCGGGCACCGGCGCCGACCACGGAGCGGGCGGCGGTGCCGCCGAGGGCGCGCCCAGCCAGGCTCGACAACGCCATCTCGGTGAACAGGCCGCTCTCGCTGCTGGCGGCCACCGGAGCGGCATTCAGCGCCGCACTCGGCATCGCCAGCGCGGCGGTCCGCACGGCCGGCGCCGCGGACGCCCAGCTGCTGGGCACCGACAGCTGGCCGATCAGGCCAGCGCGGCCGATCGCGCCCGTTACCGGACCGCCACCCAAACCCGAGGCCAATGTGGGCGTCTGCAACGACATGTAGCCGCCGGAGAGTGGACCCAGGGCCCCGGTAATCGGTTTGGGGCCGGCGAGCAAGGCGTTGACCCCCGGCACGTTTTGCGCAATGCCGAGGATCTGGGTGGCCGTCAGCCACCAGCCGCCGGGGATGCCCAGCACCCCGACTGGGGAGTACGCCCCGGTGAGGTTCGACGCGATGGTGGAAATGCTGGACATGATCGACTGCAGTCCCGACGTTCCCGACGACGTCGAGGTCGAGGTCGAGGTGACCGTCGTCGCCAGGCTTTGCAACGTGTTGGGCACCAGCGAGGCCAGTTCGGACAGCGCCGACTGCACGGTCGAACCGCCGGAGCTGGCAGCGCTTTGCGCCACCGCGGCGTTTTGGGTGGCCAGCCCGGCCTGGTTCGTGGTGGGCGGCGGTGAGCTGAACGCCTCCAATTGGGTGGCGGTCGAGGAGGCGCCGGCGTAGCCGTACATCGCGGCGGCGTCCTGGGCCCACATCTCGGCATAGTGGAACTCGGTGGCCGCGATGGCCGGTGTGTTGATGCCGAGAAAGTTGGTTGCGACCAGCGTCGCCAACAGCGAGCGGTTCGCCGCGATCACCGGCGGCGGAACGGTCGCCGCGAACGCGGTCTCATAGGCCGCCACCGCCGCCTTGGCCTGGGTGGCGGCCTGTTCGGCCTGGGCCGCGGTGGCGCTCATCCATGCCACGTAGGGCGCGGCGGCGGAGGCCATCGCCGCCGAGGATGGGCCCGACCACGCCCCGCCGGTGAGGCTGGAAACTTCTGAATCGTAGGAGGATGCGGCCGAACCCAATTCGGTGGCCAGTTCATCCCAGGCGGCCGCGGCGGCCAACATTGAGCCCGGACCCGGACCAGAATACATTCTGCCCGAGTTGATTTCCGGCGGTAACATCCCGAAATCCATGTCGTATACCCCTAGCTACTAGGCGGACCGTGTTCAGGCTTCAGCCCGGTCCGCCAGGCACGAACTTCCGTCGCGCCTTCGGAAATGGTGCAGTATCGGTTCTTTCGTTCTTTTCCATCCGAATAGGTGTCGCGTCCTGATACAGAGATTGTGCTGCAAGAGGATTCGTATCTGGTTGCGATCGCGTAATCGCGACGTAAACCAGTAATCACTGCGACGTATCCAGTTCGGGTGAGACCTACCTCGGGTTATGGGCTGTGGGCACAGCAAATCCCGCGGCTGCCGAGTCGGCACGGGTTAAGTTGGGCGGGCCCAAAAGAAATCAATCATCGAATCAATTCCGGAATTCGACCATTGACCGAGGCTTGATCGGCCGGAGTGGATCCGAGTTCTTACGATCCCCTGTTGCGCCACGGCCGGTGCCGGCGACGGTGCAGATATCCGGCGCGACCGTGGCAGCGATACCAAGCGTGGTGTGCATGACTCATTGGGTATTCCAAACGATTTCGATCCATGTGCGTGGTATCCGGTTATAGCCAGTGCGCGACGATGCGGGCGACCTCGGTATACAGCGGGATCCCGATCGTGACGTTGTAGGAGAAGGTCAGCGCGAGTGATGTGGCCAGCGGCAGGGACGGGCTCGCCTCCGGAATCGCCAGCCGCTGCACCGCGGGTACCGCGATGTACGACGCCGCGCCGCAGAGCACGGCAAACAGGATGTAGGTGCCCGGCTTGAACGCGGTGTGGGTGAGGTCGGCATAGACGTGGGCGGTGACGATCCCCAGCGTCGCGAAGATGTTGGGCGCCAACAGGCCAAAGACGATGAAGCCGCGGCCGGCGAACTTCAGGTCCTTGAGCTTGCGGGAGGCCGTCATGCCCATTTCGAGTAGGAACAGGCACAGCGCACCCTGAAACGCCGAGATGAAGAAGGTGTTGTCGTCGTGAACGACCTTTTCGCCCTGCAGCCCGCTGACGAAGCCAATGATGATGCCGCCGAACAGCAGACATAGTCCCGGGTTGAGCAAGACTTCCCGCAGCAGCTCGGGGGAGACGATGCGCGGCGTGCGGGCGCCCGGTTCAGGCGGCGTCCGTTCGTCGAGCGACACTTCCAGTCCCGGCTCGGTCCCCAGCTCTTGCTCGATCAGGGTGTGTCCGGGGGCCGGCTGGGTGGCCGACCCGGGGCCGACCGTCACCGTCACTGGGTAGCCGGCCTCGTCCGGCATGAACCCGGCCGCGTCCATCCCTTTGTGCCGAAGCCGGGCCGCCAGATACAACGCGACTAAGCATCCCGGGATCTCCATCACCGCCAGCATCACCGGCATGTAGGCGTCGAACGCGATGCCGGCGCTGGCGAGGACGCCGACACAGGTGGCGAAGGTTCCCGCCGAGTCCGACCCGTAGTAGCCGGCGATGGTGGCCTGATCGACGCGCCGCAGCGAGGTCATCCAGCTCAACAGCAGGTAGGCGACAAACCCGATGACCAGGTTCAAGACAAAGCCGACCACCATAAACCCGACAACGCTGGCGATGCTGGACGGCTTGATGGTGGCCAGTTCTTCACCGCCGTGCCAACCGATGGCCAACAGCAGATACATGGTCAGGCCCTGGTAGATGACGCTGGGGAAGTCAAGCTTCACCTTGAGGACCGGAATCAAGAACCCGAGGTAGAAGAACAGCAGCAACGGTTTGAACAGGTTGTGCCGGAAGTTCTCCCAGAATTCTAGGAGCATCAATCCCTCTTATCTCTTGACGGCTTTGACCGTGTCCTGCTGGTAAGTTAATAGCCAGAAACGTCTACTAACGTGGAAAGAGCATACGTGGCAAGGCCTGTGATGACCCTCCGCGGAAGTTGGGGATCTCCTGGACGTTCTGACCTGGCGCGATCTCGGCTCAGTGGCCGCCTACGCGTGGATATGGACACGGGTCGCCTACCTGCTTGTCGCAGGTGAAGTCCACTGTCATGGCGAGGATTTCGGGTGGTACGTCAGCGACCGCTGCACACTTGAAAGCCTGCCCGGTTGCCCCTGTGTTAATGCCCGGAAAAGTTTTCCTCACTGCGCGCTTGGGTCCAACGCAAAAAACCGCAGGGGCGCGGCCTGGTTGCCGCGCCCCTGCGGAGGACGAGAGCTGAGTTACACGCGCACCAGCGCGGCCTGCGGCGCGGTGGCCCAGACCGGTCGGCGCACGTAGCGCATCCAGGTCAGCGTGGCGGCACCGAGGTAGAACGCGACGAAGATCCAAAACGCTGTGGTCGCCGAACCGCTGGTCAGGTAGGACTGCCGCAACGCCAGGTTGATGCCCACCCCGCCCAGCGCGCCGATGGCGCCGGCAAATCCGATCAGCGCCCCGGCCATGGCCCGCGACCACTGTTGACGTTCGGGCTCGGTGAGGTCCAGCGAGCGGCTGCGGGCCTCGAAGATGGACGGGATCATCTTGTATACCGAACCGTTGCCGATCCCGGACAGGGCGAACAGCGCGACGAAGCCGACCACGTAGGCGACCATGGTGGCGGTGTTGGCCACGCCATGGCCTTGGTTGGTGCTGGCGGCGACCAGCAGCCCGGCGGCCAGAATCATCGCGGCGAACACGGCCAGCGTGACCCGGCCGCCGCCGATACGGTCGGCCAACTTCCCGCCGTACACGCGGGTGATGGACCCCAACAGCGGACCGATGAACGCGATCTGCGCGGCATGTAACGAGGCCTGCGCCGCGGTTTGGCCGCCGGCGGTGAAGTTGATCTGCAGCACCTGGCCGAACGCGAACGAGAAGCCGATGAACGAGCCGAAGGTGCCGATATACAGCAGCGCGATGATCCAGGTGTCGCGCACCGACAGGATCGAGCGCATGGCCGACAGGTCGATTCGGTGGTGCTCCAGGTTGTCCATGTACAGCGCCGCGCCGATGCCCGCGAATGCCAGCAACACCAGGTAGACCGCGCACACCCAATAGGGAGCCCGGTTGCCGGCGGTGGCGATGACCAGCAGGCCGACCAGTTGGATTACCGGCACCCCGATGTTGCCGCCGCCGGCGTTGAGTCCCAGCGCCCAGCCTTTGAGCCGCTGCGGGTAGAAGGCGTTGATGTTGGTCATCGACGAGGCGAAGTTGCCGCCGCCGAAGCCCGATAACGCCGCGCAGACCAGGTACGGCCACAGCGGCAGCCCGGGATGCGCCATCAGCAATAGCGTGCCGATCGTCGGGATCAGCAGCGCGAACGCGGAGAACATTGTCCAGTTGCGGCCGCCGAACGTCGCGGTGGCCAGCGTGTAGGGGATGCGCAGGCACGCACCCACCAGGGTTGCGGTGGCGCCCAACAGGAACTTGTCACTAGCGGAGAACCCGTACACGGCCTGCGGCATGAACAGCACCATCACCGACCAGATGGACCAGATCGAGAAGCCGACATGCTCGGCGACCACCGACCAGATCAGATTGCGGCGGGCGACGGTTTTATTGCCGGATTCCCAGGCGACGATGTCTTCGGGATCCCAGTCGGTGATGAGGTGTGAACGTGGCATGGCGCCACGCTAAGAAAGCATTGTTGCCGAAACGCTGCTGGCAGTGTCGCTACCGTGAATATCCGCTCACCGGTTGACCTGGCGATTCGTGAGCATCAGTCGCCGCCTTGGGCGCGGTCGAGGGCCCGGGCGGCCAGGCGCCGGGCGTCCCGGATCGGCTGCACGGACCGCTCCAGTTTGGAGGCCGTCAGCGCACCGTCGTAGAGCAGCAGCACCTCGCGCGCGATCGCGGCCGGATCCGATGCGCCTAGTTCGCGCACCAGTTCGGTGAGGGTGGCCCGCACCCACCGCCGGTGCGCGCGCACCGGCGTCAACGGCACCCCGGGAAACTCGGCGGCGGCGTTGGCGTACAGGCAACCGCGGAAGTCGCGTTGCCGCGCGCCGCGGGCCGCCAAGTCAAAGAAGGTGAGCACCTTCACCGCCGGATCGGTCGCGGTTTCGACCGCCCGCCGCCATCGGTTGCGATCAGCCTGATCCAATTGGGACAGGTAAGCGAGCACCAACGCGTCCTTCGACCCGTAGGAGCTGTACAGGCTGGCCTTCGCGCACCCCGAGTCGCGCAGGATCCGGTCGATCCCGACAGCGCGAATACCGTTGGCGGCGAACAGGTGTGACGCGGTGGCCAACAGACGCTCGGCGGGGGCGGCCGACCGGGCTGGGCCGCCGATCGGCCCGGGTGCCACACGCTCAGTGGTGTCCATTCGCTTCACGTTAGCCGATCGCATCGGCATAGACAGAGTGGTCTGTCTGTGCCAGCGTCCGAGACCAAGCCGGGTGGTGAGCCCGCGGGAGAAAGCGAGTTGAGGATGGCCCTGTACCTGTACGAAGTGGTTCCCGCCGACCCCGGTCGCGACGCCACCGAGCTCCTGATCAAAGAAGTCGACACCCAAATCGGCGCCGCCGGCGGTGATCTGATTGAGGCCCAGGTCACCGCCGGCTACCGCCGGGTCTTCGTTATCGCCGAGTACGACGGCACCGCACCGCCACTGGACCCGGCGACCGCCGGCGCCGACCAGGTCGCTGGGCCCGATCCGGTCCGACTGGTCGGCCCGGCGCTGGACGCGCTGAAGGCGGCCCGACCGACCGCCGGCTACCTGGTGGAGTGGGATCTGCCCGCCGAACTGGATATGGACACCTATCTGGCCCGCAAGGCCGCGAAGGCACCGCAGTACGCGGAGGTGCCGGAGGTCAGCTTCCTGCGCACCTACGTCCGCGAAGACATGGCCAAGTGCCTGTGCTTCTACGACGCCCCCGACCACGACGCGGTGCTGCGCGCCCGCGGCGCGGTGCAGACCCCGGTGGACCGCCTGCCCGGCCTGGAAGACCTGCCGTGACCACCGCCCCGGCCGCCGTGCCCGACCTGCGCGGCGCGGTCCACGCGGTCGCCGAGCGCGCCGCGGCCCTGGACGCGGGTAGCACCGATGTGCGCGCCGACATCGCCGCGCTGGGACAGCGCGGCCTGCTGGCCTTGGGTGTGGACCGGATGGCCCAGGTCATCGCGGCGGTATCGGAGGCCAGCCTGGCCGCCGGGTTCTCCGCGTGGGCGCAGCGGATGGCCATCGAATACCTGCAGTTGGCGCCGCCGTCGCTGCGCGACCGGCACCTGCCCGACCTGCGGGCCGGCATCCGGGTGGGCGTCACCGCGATGGCCGCCGGGCTGCGGCAGGTGGCCGGGCTGGGCGCCGTGCCGCTGACCGCCGAGCGGGCCGACGGCGGGCTGTCCATCAGCGGGCCGATCCGCTGGGCGTCCAACGTGTTTCCCGACGCCCTGATCGTGTTGCCGGCCCGGGCCGCTGACGGCCAAACCTACGTGGCGGCGGTGCCCGCCGATGCGCCCGGTGTCACCATCAATCCGTCGCCACCGCTGATGGCGTTGACCGGAACAGCGTCGACCTCGCTGACCCTGCACCGGGTGCGGGTGCACCCCGACGACCTGATCAGCACCGACCTGACCGGATTCGTACACCGGATCCGGCCGACGTTTCTGCTGCTGCAGACCGCCTTTTGCCTCGGGATCGGTGGCGCGGCCCTCGATGCCGCCCAGGCGACGTCGGCCGGCATCGACCGGCACTTCCGCGCCGAGGCCCAGCGGTTGCGCACCGCGCATCGGGCCCTGGGTGAGCAAGTGTCTGCCGCGGCCCGCGCCCCGCTTCGGGCCGCGCTGCCCGAACTGATCCGGCTGCGGCTCGACGCCGCCACCACCGCGGTCAACGCCACCCGGCTGGAATCGACGCTGTGCGGCGGCGCTGGCTACGTGCTGGGCAGCGCCGCCAACCGGCGGTTTCGCGAGGCCGCCTTTCTGCCGGTCCAATCACCCTCGGAGGGACAACTGCGGTGGGAACTGGAACAGTACGAATAACCGGTGGCCACAAAAGCTTTAACCGTGACACCCCGGTGCTGGCCGGTGTCGACCTGGCCATCGACGAGGGCGAATTCCTGGCCGTGCTCGGCCGCAGCGGCAGCGGCAAGTCCACCCTGCTGCGGGTGCTCGCCGGGTTGGAGGAGCTCAGCGCCGGGAGCATCGACTGGGGTGGCGACGGGGCCGCGTCCCGCCCGCAGACCGGCATGGTGTTTCAGCAGCCGCTGCTGATGCCCTGGCTGACCGTGCGGGAAAACGTCGGTTTCGCCGGGCGGTTGGCCGCGCACCGGGCCGCGTTCGAGCCGGGCTACGCCGACGAGCTGATCCGCCGGTTCGCGCTGGAGCCGGTCGCCGACCGTTACCCCGACGAACTGTCCGGCGGACAGGCGCAACGGGCGGCGGTGATCCGCGCGATCGCGGTCCGGCCGCGGCTGCTGCTGCTCGACGAGCCGTTCAGCGCGCTGGATCCGGCCACCCGCGCGGACCTGCAGGGCTGGTTGGGTGCGCTGGCCGCCGAGCTGGCCATCACCGTCGTCCTGGTCACCCACGACGTCGACGAAGCCCTGCTCCTGGCCGACCGGGTGCTGCTGCTGGGGCCCGACGGGCGGATCCGACGGGAATGGCGGCCCGACACCGGCACAGCGAAAGACACGCTACGGCAAGACATCCTGGACCGCTATGGCACGGGGGACCAATGAGCACCGCCGTCTCCCGCCGCGCCCTGCTGACCGGCACGGCCGCGCTGGCCGCGGCCGGCGGCCTCGCCGTCGCCGCCGACCTGGTGCACGCCGCCGCCACCGACCGCACCAACACCAGCGGTCGGTTGCGGATCGGCTACCTGCCGATCACCGACGCGGCACCACTGCTGATCGCGCACGCGGCCGGCCTCTACCCGCCCGACGTGGTCAGCGCGGCCAAACCCGTGCTGTTCCGCAGCTGGGCATCGCTGGCCGAAGCGTTCGTCACCCGTCAGGTCGACGCCGTGCACATGCTGATGCCGACCGCCATCCAGCTGCGCGCCGTGCTGGGATCCCGGGTGCGGATCCTGGCCTGGAATCACACCAACGGGTCGGCGTTGACCGTTGCCCCGCACATCGGCGGCCTCGACCAACTCGCCGGCGCTCAAGTGGCCATCCCGTTCTGGTGGTCGATCCACAACATCATCCTGCAACAGCTGCTGCGGGCGCACGGGCTCAAACCCGTCGTGCGCCAAGGCGCCTCGCGGGCGGCCCGCACCGTGGAACTCGTGGTGATGAGCCCCTCGGACATGGTTCCGGCGCTGGCCAACCGCTCGATCGCCGGGTACGTGGTGGCCGACCCGTTCAACGCGATGGCGCAGCTGCGGCGCATCGGCCGCATCCACACCTTCCTCGGCGATGTCTGGCGCGACCACGCCTGCTGCGTGGTGCTGGCCCACGCCGATCTGCTCGAACACCGGCCGCGGGCCGCGCAGGGCCTCGTCGAGGCGATCGTCGGCGCCCAGCGGCGCATCAACGCCGACCGCGCGGCGGCGGCGACGACGCTGGCCCATGGCTACCTGCCGCAGCCGGCGCCGGCCATTCACACCGCGCTGAGCTATCCGGTGTCGCCGGGGCTGACCCATCCGCAGTGGCGGCCCCAGCAGCTCGGCTTTCAGCCCTTCCCGTTTCCCAGCTTCACCCGCCGACTGGTCGAGGCGATGGGCGACACCGTCGTCGACGGCGACCGCCGCTTCCTCGACCGGCTCGACCTCGACCGGGTGCACGCCGACCTGGTCGACGACAGCTTCGTCCGGTCGGCGCTGACCGGGCACGGCGGTCCCGCCGCGTTCGGGCTGCCCGCCGACCTCACCCGAATTGAACAGGTGGACTGTGATGACCGTGCGTGACACCGCCGCCCCCGCGCTGCGGCGGTGGGGTCCGCCGACGGTGGCCGTCGCCGCGGCGATCACGCTGTGGTGGTTGGCCACCGGCGTGCTGGCACCGGCGCAATCCCTGCTGCGGCACGCCGCGCCGGGGCCGGTGGTCGCCGCGCTGACCGAACTGCTCGGCCGGGGCGTGCTGCTGCCCGACATCGCGGTGAGCGTGTGGCGGCTGATCGCCGGGTTGCTGGTGGCCGCGGTCATCGGGATTCCGCTGGGGCTGCTGCTGGGGTTGAGCGACACCGCCGAGCGGGCGGCCCACCCAATCATCCAGTTCCTGCGGATGATCTCGCCGCTGTCGTGGGCGCCGATCTCGGTGGCGCTGTTCGGGATCGGCGACGAACCGGTGATCTTCCTGATCGCCGCGGCCGCGGTGTGGCCGGTGCTGATCAACACCGCGGCCGGGGTGCACGCCGTGGACCCCGGCCACCTGCAGGTGGCCCGCTCGTTTCACGCCACCCGTGCCGAACTGCTCACCGCGGTGGTGCTGCCGGCGATCCGCGGGCATCTGCAAACCGGGCTGCGGGTGGCGTTGGGCATCGCCTGGGTGGTGTTGGTGCCCGCGGAAATGCTGGGTGTGCGTTCGGGTCTGGGGTACCAGATCCTCAACGCCCGCGACCAGCTGGCCTACGGGCAGGTGGTCGCGGTGATCGTGGTGATCGGTGTGCTTGGCTACGGCCTGGATCTGCTCACCCGGCGGCTGCTGGGCGCGCCGCGGCGCGGTTAGGGCCGCGTCACCGACACACCGAGCGTAGGGACAGCAGCACCCGGACCAGCTCGGCTTGCCGGTGGGTGCCGGTCTTGTCGAAGACGTGCTGCAGATGCGTCTTGACCGTGGCCTGGGACAGCGACAGCTCGTCGCAGATGTGCTTAAGACCGTGACCGTCCAGCACCAGCAACGCGACGTCGGCCTCGCCGGGGGTGAGGCCGTACACCTGGCGCAGCACCGCGGCGGGCGGATCGGGCTGGTCGTCGGGATCGACGATGACGATCATGGCGCGGCGCGGCGACTCGGGTTCGGTCGCTGCCGTCAGCGGCACGACGTCCACGAGGTACGGGTGCGATCCGGACCGTCGTGGACACGGGAACGAACTGCCGCGCCGGTCGGTGCTTCCCGGCGCCAGCGCGGCCTGCACGGCGTGCTGCAGGTCGGTGTCGGCGCTGGGGAGCACCGCTTCCAGGCGCCCGGTGCGGGTCCGCAGCCCGTCGGCGGAGCACAGCATCTGCTCGGCGGCGGCATTGGCGTAGAGCATCCTCGGCCCGTGCGCGACGATGACGACACCGTGACGCAGCGCGTGGGCGGCCTCGTCGAGCCCGTGGCAGCGACGCTGCAGGTCGCCAAGACGGGTCTCGGTGCGCAGCGCCTGCTGCAGGTGCGGGACCAAGGCGGCGATCAGCTTCACGAACGGCTCCGGGTGCCGCGGCCCCGCGACCACGAAGCAGATCGGTGCCGCGCCGTCGGTCAGCCGCACGAACAACCCGTCGTCCATCCGGTGCGGACGCAGCCAGTCCGCATCGAACTCCGACCGCGCCCGCAACGCGACCAGCGATTGGCCGCGGTGGATCAACCCCACCGGGCTTTGCTCGACGGCCTCGAGCACGTAGTCGATCTGGTGGTAGTACGCGCAGTACGGGGTCTGCGCCTCCGGCAGCAGGCTGCCGCTTTTGATGGACCGGGTCTTGCCTTCGGCGACGACCAACCCGCAGGCCTGCGCGTCGAGCGTCTGCCGAATGTCGCCCAGCACCGCGGTCCAGTCATCGGGGGCCAGCGCGGAGTTGTAGATGCCCGAAACGATCCGGGAGAAGTCGTCGAGGGACACCGCGGCGCAGTCCATCGGTGGGCTCGCCTGGCCGGCGGACTTCTGCATGGCACACCCCTGCCCTCGCTACTGGCCTCAAGTCTGCTACCAGGCAAAACGGGGCATCTAGAGTAGGCGACCACTCGATTTTGGGCCGCGCCGTGCCGCCCCAAATTTCAACCGTTCGGCTGAGGCAGCGCCGTGCCCGGGCTGATTAATTGGTCGCACGTACGACGCGTGTTGCTGCGCACGGCGCTTTGTTTGGAGATGTTGGGGGTGTGCGTGATGACCACACACAGCGAGCACGCGGTGGTGCTCGGCGCCAGCATGGCGGGCCTGGTGGCCGCCCGCGTGCTCGCCGACTTCTACGAGCGGGTGACGGTGGTCGAACGCGACGCGTTGCCCACCGCTCCGGTGAACCGGCGGGGCGTGCCGCAGGGCCGGCTCATCCACGCGCTGTCGGCGCGGGGCAGCGAGATCCTCGACGAGTTGTTCCCCGGATTCACCGATGAGCTTGCCGAAAGCGGCGTCCCCAGCTGGGACGACGGGGACTTCTCCCGGATCCGCATTTCGGTTGGCGGCCACCGAACGGTACCGTCCGGCACGTCGCCGAACGCGCCGGCGATCGCTTTTCCGAGCCGGCCGCTCCTCGAATGGCAGGTGCGGCGGCGGGTGCGTTCCCTGCCCAACGTGACCATTCGCGAACGCCACGAGGTCGCCGCTCTGACGTCCACGGTGCGGCGTAACCGGGTCACCGGGGTGGTGGTGGTGGATCGGGGCAGCGACCGCGAAGCCACGCTGGCGGCTGACCTCGTCGTCGACGCCACCGGCCGGGGCTCGCGCGCACCGAGCTTGCTGACCGATCTGGGTTACGGTCGCCCACCCGAGGACGAATTGGTGGTGCAACTCGCCTACACCTGCCAATTGCTGCGCCTGCCACCGGGCGCAGTCACCGAGCACTTCATTGCCGTCTTCCCCGAGCCGGGCCGGCCGAGAATGTTTGGTCTGGTCGAGTACGAGAACGACACGTGGATGTTTGGTGTCGGCGCGATGGCCGGGCTCAAACCCCCCGGCGGTTGTGCCGACATGTGCGAATTCGCGGCAGATTTCGCGCCCGCCCATGCGTTGGACGCGATTCGGGACGCCGAGCCGCTCGGCGACGTGTGCCACCATCGGGTGCCGTCCAACCGGTGGCGCCGCTATGACCTGATGCGCCGATTTCCCCAGGGGTTCCTCATCCTCGGCGACGCGATCTGCAGTTTCAACCCGATCTACGGGCAGGGCATGACCGTCGCCGCGATCGAGGCGCTGCTACTGCGGGATTGTTTGGCTCGCGGCGATGCGGATCTGCCTCGGCGGTTTTTCCGGGCCGCGGCCAAACCGATCGGGGTGGCCTGGCGGACGGCCGTCGGCTCGGATCTGGCGCTACCCGAAGTTCCCGGACACCGCCCGCTGTCGATGCGGATCAGCAACGCCTACCTGAACTGGGTGCTGACCGCCGCTGAAACCGACCCGGTCGCCGCGGGGCAGTTCATGAGGGTCACCGGGATGATCGACCCACCGACCAGGCTGCTCCGGCCCGGATACATCGCCCGCGTCGCCAAAGCACACCGGGTCAGGAAAGCGAACACACCGGCGACCCCGCCGCGTGCGGTCGTCACGCAGGGGGGCCGCACCCCATGAGTGCGCAACAGACCGCGACCCGTCCGGGAACCGGCGAGCACATCGACCTTCGGGCACTGCCGCTGGCGCCGAGGAACCCGTTGCCCTACCGGCAACGACTGCACGCCGTCCGCCACTTTCACACCGGGCTCGAAACATTGCGGGACGCCGGCGGGCCGGTCACCCGGGTCGTTTTGGCGCCGAAATGGCTGCTGCCGCCTGCGGTGGCGGTCACCTCGCCGCAGGGCGCCCACGATGTGCTGGGCCACAGCGGGGCAGCGATTGACCGAGCGCAAGCTCATGAGGAGATGCGCCGGCTGCTCGGCCCGAACCTCTTTGACCTGCCCAATGAACCGTGGCTGCCGCGCCGCCGCACGCTGCAGCCGCTGTTCACCAAGCAGCATGTGCGCGCGTTCGGCGGGCACATGGCGCAGGCCGCCGACATGGTCGCCGCCGGCTGGCCGGCCGGGGCTCCGATCGACCTCGATCGCGAGTGCCGCAGGCTGACGCTGCGCGCACTGGGGCGCTCGGTGCTCGGGCTCGACCTGGACGACCACACCGAGGCCATCGCCGACCCGCTGCGCGTTGCGCTGAGCTACGTCGCGGATCGCGCGGTGGCGCCGGTGCGGGCCCCGCGCTGGCTGCCGACCCCGGCTCGTCGCCGCGCCCGGGCCGCCGCCGCCACCCTGCATCGGCTGGCCAACGACATCCTGCAGGCCTGCCGCACCGATCCCACCCGCGACGCACCGCTGGTGCAGGCGATGATCGCCGCCGCTGACCCGGCCACCGGCAGTGCCCTGACCGATGACGAAATCTGCAGCGAGCTGGTTGTTTTCATGCTGGCCGGCCACGACACCACCGCGACCGCGTTGACCTACGCGCTCTGGGAGCTGGGCAACCGCATCGACATCCAACGCAAGGTGGCCGCCGAGGTCGCCGAGCTCGGCGACCGGGAGCTCACTTCCGACGACGTGCCCCGGTTGTCCTACACCGTTCAGGTGCTCCACGAGGCGCTTCGGCTGTGTCCGCCCGGCGCGATCACCGGCCGTACCGCCACGTGTGACATCACGGTCGACGGCTACCGCGTCGAGGCGGGCACCATGCTGGCGGTCGGGATCTACGCCCTCCATCGCGATCCGGCCCTGTGGGACCGACCGCTAGAGTTCGACCCGGACCGGTTCAGCCCGGAAAACTCCAAGGGCCGCGACCGGTGGCAGTATCTGCCGTTCGGCGCCGGACCACGGTCCTGCATCGGCGACCACTTCGCCATGCTGGAGGCCACCCTGGCCCTGGCCACCATCGTGCGCAGCCACGAAATCCGCTCGGTGAGCACCGAATTCCCGATGGCCGTACCATTCACCACCGTCGCGGCCGCACCGATCTACGCGCGGGCGACGCAGCGAACGGGCCGGTGAACGACGCGCCTCGGCGCTGGTCGGTTCAGCCGACTCGGGTGGCGTGCACCACGGTGAACGGCAGATGCACCCGCTCGTCGGCGAGCAGCGGGCCGATGGTCTTAAACCGGGCCGCCAACTCCCGCATCTGCGCAACCCGCTCCTCGCCGAGCTGTTCGCGCATCGCCTCGGGCAGCGCGTCGGCGTCGCCGAGAAAGCCCGCGGTGTTGGCCAGATACGTGGTGGGGCCCAGGAAATCGATGCGCCAGCCGGCGCCGGTCAAGGTGTCGCGGATGTTGGTCTCGGGCACCGCACCCATCGGCGCGATGACCCCGTTGACGTTGCCGCCGGAAAAGCAGTACAGGTGCCAGCGGGCGCCGGGCCGGGTGGCGCGGTGCAGGCCGGCGGCGTAGGCGCGGCGGCCGTCGTCGTCGAGGCAGTGGTACAGCGCGCTGTCCACCACGGTGTCGAACCGCCCGTCGTAGCCGGTCAGGTTGGTGGCGTCGGCGACGCCGAACGTCACCGTGACACCGGCTTCGGCGGCCCGGGTGCGGCACCGGTCGATCGCCGCCGGGGAACCGTCCAGCCCGGTCACCGAGTACCCGCGGGACGCCAGGAAGATCGCGTTGTCGCCGAGCCCGCAACCGATGTCGAGGACTTCGCCGTCGATGCCGCCCAGCGCCTCCAACTCCATCAGCCGCGGCTGCGCCTGCCCGACGTCCCACGGAATGCCGGCGGGTTTGGGCAGGCCGTCGAAGGTTGGCTCGCCGCGGTAGAGGCGGTCGAACCGTTCCGGGTCGGGGGCAGGGGCGCTCACCTGCTCCACGCTACCTACCAGACGTCGCCGTCGCGCCAATCGCAGGTCAGCTCCGCCGTCGGGTCCAGCTCGACCTGCACCGGCAACACGAACACGGTCCCGTCGTCGTCGGGGGTGCGGGTGGTTCCGGTCGGGGCGAGCACCGACGTCGGTCCGCGCCACGGCAGCCAGCCGCGCGAGGTATACAGCCGCCGGCCGATGTCCGACGAGCTCAGCGCACCGACCTGGTAGGCGCCCCGGATCACCTGCTCGCAGGCGTCCAGCACCGCGGTGGCCAGGCCTTGGCCGCGCCAGTCCTCCCGCACCGCAACGGCTTCCACGTAACCGCAGCGCAGCGGGGCGCCGCGGTAGAGCAGCTGCCGCTGCACCACCGCGCCGTGCGCGATCAGGGCGCCGTGATGCCAGATGAGGGCGTGCATGCCGCCCAGCGCGTGCTGCCAGTCGGCGTCGCTGAACTCGCCGGCGTAGGCGTCAACCACCATCTGGTGGGCGCCGTGCCGGGTCTCGTGGTCGAGATCGGCGGTGTGGACGAGCCGGGCGGTGTGAACCTGGGTCTGCACACCCTTTGGTCTACCAGGCCGGCCGCCCGGACGGGAGGGACCGGGGCCGCGACCAGTGCAGCCGCACGTACTGACCGGGCCGGATCTGGGCCAGTTTGTCGACGTCGTCCTCGGTCACCACCCCCACCACCGGGTAGCCGCCGGTGACCGGGTGGTCGGGCCCCAGGATCACCGGTAACCCGTTGGGCGGCACCTGGATCGCGCCGCGCATGGCGCCCTCGCTGGGCAGTTGCCGGTCCGGCCAGCGGTGCCGCAGCGGGCGGCCCTCCAGGCGCATCCCGACCCGGTCGCTGTGGTCGGTGACCATCCAGATGCTGTGTACCAGCGCGTCCGGATCCTCCAGCCAGTCGTCCCGCGGTCCGGGCACCACCTGCAGCTCCAGCAGACCGCCCTCGTCGATGGCGGCGACCGGGGCCTGCTCGACCTCGGGGTAGTCGTCGGTGTGTGCGCCCACCGGCAGCACGTCGCCGGCCTGCAGCGGCAACGGGCCGATCGCCGCCATCACGTCGTAGCTGCGCGACCCCAGCACCGGGGTCACGTCGACGCCGCCGCGCACCCCCACATAGGTGCGCAGCCCGGCATACGGCGCGCCCAGCTCGATCACCTGACCGTCGCGGACGTGCTGGATGCTGTTGGAGCCGAACGCCACTCCGTTGACGGTGGGGTCGGTGTCGGCGCCGGTCACCGCGATGTCGAGGTCGCCGCCGCGGACCCGGGCGGCGAACCCGCCGAACATCACCTCGATGGTGGCCCGGTCGTCGGGGTTGGCCACCAGCCGGTTGGCCAGCGTGTGCGAGCGTCGGTCGGCGGCCCCGGAGCGGGTGACCCCGAGATGGGCCAGCCCGTCGCGACCCAGGTCCTGGACGAGGGCCAGCGGCCCGGTGCGCAGGATTTCCAGCGTGGTCATGGTCGTCTCCTCCCCGCGGCTACACGGCCCGGAATTGGACCCACAGGCCCGGCGTCAGCAGCGCCGGCTGCGGCCGGTCGATATCCCACAGCACCGCGTCGGTGTGCCCGATCAACTGCCACCCGCCGGGCGACCGGCGCGGGTAGATGCCGCTGAATTCGCCGGCCAGCCCCACCGCACCGGCCGGCACCGCGGTCCGCGGCTCGGATCGGCGCGGGATCATCAGCCGCGGGTCGCCGCCGACCAGGTAGGCGAAGCCCGGTGCGAAACCGCCGAACCCCACCCGCCACGGGGTGGCGGTGTGTGCGTTGATGACCTGGGCGATGGTCAACCCGGTGTAGTCGGCGACCTCGGCCAGATCGGCGCCGTCGTAGACGACGTCGATCACCACATCGATGCGGTCCCCGGGTGGGGCGGTCGGGACCGACTCCGGACGGACCTGCAGTTTCCGCAGCCGTTGCCGGGTGGCGCCCTGGTAGCGGGCGCTGTCGAGTTTCACCAGCACGGTGCGCGAGGCCGGAACGATGTCGACCACGCCGGGTAGCGCCGCGTCGCGCAGGGCGGCGGTCCAGGCCAGCACCTCGGCGGTGTTGTCGAACTGCAGGAGCAGTGCCCGGTCGCCGTAGTCCAAAACGGTGTCGGTCACCATGAGATCCGTTGCCACACTCATGCATCGAAGTTACCGCCGAGTAGCCAGCGCGGCCAGAAGTTTTCGAGCACTGCCAGAGCCGCCTTAGCAAACGCTCAGACGCGGGTGGTTAGCCCAGGATCTTGGCCAGCAGCGGCGGCAACTGATCGGCCACCAGCGGGTAGCTCAGCGGCGAACCGAACGCGATCGCCCCGGCCTGCTCCTTGCTGGTGAAAATGCTGCGGTCCTGGACCGCCGCGATGTCCGGGTCGGCGAGCAGGGCGGTTTTGTCGTCGTCGTTGTCGATGGTCCAGATCAGCACCTCGGCGCCGCTGAGCACACCCTTGAGCTGATCGCGCGGGATGGCGGCCCGCTGGCCGGCAGCGAACTGCTTGATGCTGTCGGCGATCAGCAGCCCCATCTGGGTCAAAAACGTGGTGCTCCAGCCCGTCACCGCCACCACGGTGTCGCCCTGGAGCTGGCCCTGCAGCAGCAGCACCTTCTTGTCCTTGAAGGCGGGGTGCGCCCCGGCGACGTCGGCGAAGCGTTTCTCGACGCCGTCGACCAGTGATTTCATCTGATCGGCCTGGAACACCGCTTGGCCGATCGCGGCGGCCTGATCCTTCCACGGCTCGAAGAAGGCGTCGCCGCCGGATTGCGGGACGGTCGGCGCGATCGCGGTCAGCTTCTGATAGGTGTCGGCGTCCACCCCGGCGTTGGCCGCCACGATCAGGTCCGGCTTCAGCCCGGCGATCTTGTCGACTTGAATTCCGTTGTCCAGGTTCAACACGACCGGTTTGGCGTCGCCGAGCTTGGGCTGCGCCCATGGCCACACCGCGAACGGCTGGCCGCCGAACCAGTCGGTCACCGCGATCGGCACCACCCCCAGCGCCAACAGGTAGTCCTGCCCGGTGTAGCCGGCGCTGACCACCCGTTTGGGCGGTGCGGGCACCGTGGTCTCGCCGAACAGGTGCGGGATCGTCACCGGGGCGCCGCCGTCCGACGCCTTCTCGGGGGGCTGCTCCGACGCGCAGGCGGCCGCCGCCAGCAGCCCGGCCGCGCCGGCGACACTCAGGAACCCGCGTCGACTCAACTGCCGCATCGCGTGAGACTAACCTTCCGGGCGCCGCTGATGGCCGGTATAGCCGTCCCACGGGTTGTAGTCGGCGATCAACTCCTCCTGCGCGGGCCGCTGCGCGGCCGGCACATGCTGCAGGTTGATCCGGATCCGGTACCAAATCGAGCTGGGCCCGCGCATCCCGTCGACCAGGACGTCGGGTGGCTCCAGCCGCGCGGCCACCGTCGGGTAGCGGTCCCGCCAGGTGTCTAACGCGGCCATCGCCTCCTCGCGGGTCTTGGTGCGGGCGATCTCGATCAGCGGCATCGGGGACGCGCGTCGCCCGTCCACGCTTTTGCGGGCGCCCTTGGGGGCTTTTTCGGCCGGGCCCAGCTCCTCGGCGCGGGCCAGCAACTGCTCCAGGCCCCCGGTGGCGTCGTCCATGCCCGACCACGGGTCACCGATCGCGGCGAACCGGTCCGGGACGGTGGCGAGGGTGAAGGCGGCCGGGTCGGCTCCGGCGACCTCGTCCCAGTGCAGCGGCGTGGACACCCGGGCGTCCGGGGTGGCCCGCACCGAATACGCCGACGCCACCGTGCGGTCCTTGGCGTTCTGGTTGAAGTCGACGAACACCCCCCGGCGTTCCTCCTTCCACCAGCGGCTGGTGGCCAGCTCCGGGGCCCGCCGCTCGACCTCCCGGGCCACCGTCTGCGCGGCCAGCCGCACCTGGGCAAACGGCCAGCGCGGGCGGATCGGGGAGTACAGGTGAAAGCCGCGCGACCCCGACGTTTTGGGCCACGCGGTCAACCCGTGATCTTCCAGCACCTCGCGGGCCACCAACGCCACCTCGACGATCTGCGCCCAGCCGACGCCGGGCATCGGATCCAGGTCGACGCGCAGCTCGTCGGGATGGTCCAGGTCGTCGGCGCGCACCGGGTGCGGATTGAGGTCCACACATCCCAAATTGATCGCCCACGCTAGCCCGGCGGCGTCGCGGATGACGGCCTCGGCGGCCGAGGTGCCCGACGCGTACCGCAGCTCGGCGACGTCGACGAAGTCCGGGCGGCTGGCGGGGGCGCGTTTCTGGAAGATCGCCTCCGCGTCGATGCCCTTGACGAAGCGTTTCAGGATCATCGGCCGGTCCGCCACCCCGCGCAGCGCACCGTCGGCCACGGCCAGGTAGTAGCGGATCAAGTCCAGCTTGGTGATGCCGTGCTCGGGGAAGACCACCTTGTCCGGGTGGGTGATGACGACCTGGTGCTCGCCGACATCGAGCGCCAGGCGAGCGGCCATGGGTTCGATGGTAGAGATCGGTGCCGCACTGCGACGCCGGTCACATATTGTGAACCCATGCTCAACCTCATTGACCTGCCCGGGCAGGTCGTGGCCAAAGTCCAGCAGTATGCCGAGCGCGGCTCGGCCGAACTGCACTACTTGCGCAAAGTCTTGGAATCCGGCGCGTTGAAGCTGGAGTCTCCGCAGGTGCTCGCGACCGCGATCGCCGACGGGGTGCGGTGGGGGGAGCTCGGCATGATTCCCGCCCTCAACGCGCGACGCACCCCGAACGGCACGGCGGTCATCGACGACGAGGGCACGCTGACCTTCAGAGAGCTCGACGACGCCGCCAACGCGGTGGCCAACCGGCTGCTGGCGATGGGGGTGCGCGGCGGTGACGGGGTGGCGATCCTGGCCCGCAACCACCGCTGGTTTTTGATCGCCAACTACGGCTGCGCCCGGGTCGGCGCCCGGATGATCATGCTCAACAGCGAGTTCTCCGGCCCGCAGATCAAAGACGTCTCCGAGCGGGAGAACGCCAAGGTCATCATCTACGACGACGAGTACACCGCCGCCGTCGCGGCGGCCAACCCGCCGCTGGGCAAGCTGCGGGCGCTGGGGGTCAACCCGGACAGCGACCAGCCGTCGGGGTCCACCGACGAGACGCTGGCCGAGGTGGTCGCCCGCGGCAGCGCCGCGCCGCCGCCGAAGGTGACCAAGCACGCGTCGATCATCATCTTGACGTCGGGCACCACCGGCACCCCCAAGGGCGCCAACCGGGCCACCCCGGCCACCCTGGCCCCGGTCGGCGGCATCCTGTCGCACGTGCCGTTCAAGGCCGGCGAGGTGACGTCGCTGCCGTCGCCGATGTTCCACGCGCTGGGGTATCTGCACGCCACCTTGGCGATGTTCTTCGGGTCGACGCTGGTGCTGCGGCGCCGGTTCAAGCCGGCCACCGTGCTGGAGGACCTGGAAAAGCACCAGGTGACCGCGATGGTCGTCGTCCCGGTGATGCTGTCCCGGCTGCTGGACCAGCTGGAGAAGACCGAGCCGCGGCCGGATCTGTCGCGGCTGCGGATCGTGTTCGTGTCCGGTTCGCAGCTCGGCGGCGAGCTGGCCAGCCGGGCGATGAAAGACCTGGGGCCGGTCATCTACAACATGTACGGCTCCACCGAGGTGGCGTTCGCGACCATCGCGCGGCCGCAGGATCTGCAGCACGACCCGTCCACGGTGGGGCCGGTGGTCAAGGGCGTGAAGGTCAAGATCCTCGACGAGAACGGCCACGAGCTGCCGCAGGGTCAGGTCGGGCGGATCTTCGTCGGCAACTTCTTCCCGTTCGAGGGCTACACCGGCGGCGGCGGCAAGCAGATCATCGACGGGATGCTGTCGTCGGGGGACGTCGGGTACTTCGACGAGCGCGGGCTGCTCTACGTGTCCGGCCGCGACGACGAGATGATCGTCTCCGGCGGCGAGAACGTGTTCCCCGCCGAGGTGGAGGACCTGATCAGCGGGCACCCCGACGTGGTGGAGGCCACCGCGCTCGGCGTCGAGGACAAGGAGTGGGGGGCGCGGCTGCGCGCGTTCGTGGTCAAGAAACCCGATTCCAGCGTCGACGAGGACGCGATCAAGCTGTACGTCAAGGAGCACCTGGCCCGCTACAAGGTGCCCCGCGAGGTGATCTTCCTCGACGAGTTGCCGCGCAACCCCACCGGCAAGATCCTCAAGCGCGAGCTGCGCGAACTGTAGGGCCCTCTTCCGCGCGAGCGTGCGTGTCCCCGGCCGACACGCCGAGGTTTTCACCGTTTCTGCGCACGCTCGCGGTGGGGCTTCGATGCCTAGCTGGTGAAATTGCGCCTAGGGCTGTGCTTTTCGGCTGAACCGCGACCCTGGCCGCAATTTCACCGCGTCCCGCGGCCGTGGCTCAGCCGTCGAAACCGGTTGCGCCGTCGAGCTGCTCGCGCAGGATGTCGAGTTGCCCGGAGTGGCGGGCGGTCTCCTCGATCATGTGCACGTAGATCCAGCGCAGCGACACCCGGCCGAACCGGCGATGCGGCACGGTGTGATCCAGCGGGTACCGCGCGGCGATCTGGCGGGACTGCTCACACTGCTGTTGGTATTCGGTGATGAACGTGGCGAGTGACTCCTCGGGCAGGAACTCGAACTCCCATTCCCGCTCGTGCAGGCGGCGGTTGTCATCGACCCGCTCCTGCAGCAGCTGATCGAACCAGCCGTATTCGGCCCAGCGCAGGTGCTTGACCAGGCCGCCCACCGTGGTCGCCGAGGACACCAGCCGACGGCGGGCATCGGCGTCGGCGAGACCGGAAACCTTGCGCACCACGATGTCTCGGTAGTCGTCCAGGAACGATTCCAGCGTCTCGCGCTCGCCGTCGGCGGCGCGGTCGCGACGGTTGGGTGGGGTTTCGGTCATGACGGCGAACCTAACACCGGCCCCGTCGCCGGCGCGACGGAATTTCCGGCCGCCGGTGCGGACGCGGGACGGTGTCCGCCCGCCTACAGATTGCTCTCTAAAAAATTAGAGAAATCTCTTCCCTGAATGTGTCCGGCTTGTTACTGTCCGGTAATGCGTTGTGTCGGAGCGGTTGTCGCCGTCCTGCTGGTGATCGGCATTTCCGTGCTCGGGTCGCCGACCGCGGCGGCCGATAGCGGCGACGAACCGCGGTATGCGGATTTCTATCTGCCGCCCGACCCGCTGCCGCCGGGCCGACCCGGTGACCTGATCCGGGCCGAGCCGTCGCGGCTGGTGCTGGAGCCGTCCGGCCAGCTGGGCGCGATCGTGGCGACCGGCACCCGGATCATGTACCGCAGCACCGATGCCCGCGGCCATCCGACCGCGGTGACCGGCACCTACTTCGAACCGGACAACCCGTGGCCGGGCGAGGGTCCGCGGCCATTGATCAGCTACGCGCCGGGCACGCAAGGCCAGGGCAATCAGTGCGCCCCGTCGCGACAGTTCAACCAGGGCATCCACTACTCCGGTGGCTGGGACATCATGGTCAACTACGAGGAGCTATTCGTGGCGACGATGGTCGCCCGCGGATTCGCCATCGTGATGACCGATTACGAGGGGCTGGGCACCCCTCCGATGCACACGTATGTGAACCGGCTCGCGGAGGGGCAGGCGGTGTTGGATGCGGCCCGCGCCGCCCAGCGCCTGCCCGGTACGTCCCTGGACCCCAAGGGACCCGTCGCGTTCTGGGGGTATTCCCAGGGCGGCGGCGCAACCGCGTCGGCCGCCGAACTGGCATCCGGCTACGCGCCGGAGCTCCACGTGGTCGGCACCTACGCCGGCGCGCCGCCGGCGGACCTCAAAGAGCTGCTGCCCTACACCGACGGCAGCGCCCTGGTCGGTGTGGTCGGCTACGCCCTCAACGGCGTCATCGATGCCTATCCCGAAGCCGCCGACGCGATCCGCTCGAAGCTGACGCCACGCGGTGCGGCCATGCTCGAATCGACGTCGCGCCAGTGCATCGGACAAACCATCGTCGATTTCGCGTTCCGCCACCTGCAGCCCTACTTCACCGAGGACATCTGGAAACTGATCGACGAGGAGCCGTTCAACAGCCTGTTCGAGCTGCAGCGTCTGGGCCGCTACAAACCCAACGCGCCGGTACTGATCAACAGCAATCGCTATGATCCGCTGGTGCCGTGGACCGCGGCCAATCAACTCGGCCGCGACTGGTGCGCCCAAGGCGCCGACACCGAATTCCGCACCAACGAGGAGCCCCCGTTCCTCAATAAGCTCGTCATCAACCACGCCCTGCCGATGCTGGTGGACGGCGAACCGGCCATGCAGTGGATCGCCGACCGGTTCAACGGCCTGCCCACCACCCCGAACTGCGGCGAATTCTGAGTGCGGCCACGCTAGACTGCGCGCATTCCCGCACGCAGAAAGCCCAACCCGCAGCAGCGTCGCCGAGAACTGTGCGATGCGGCCATCGAGTTGCTCGGCGAAGACGGCGACCGCGGGCTCAGCCACCCCAAGGTCGATCGACGCGCCCGGATGCCACCGGGCACCACCTCGTTTTACTACCGCACCCGCAAAGCCCTGCTGCAGGGCGCCGCGGCACGATTGACCGAGTTGGACGTGGCGGACCTCTCCCGCATGGTGCAGGCCGCCCATGACCCACCCGGCCCGTTCTCCGGCACGGCCGGTTTGGCGAAGATGGTGATGATCTCGGCCACGGAGCCCTGGCTGACCCGCGCCAAGGCCCGCTATGAGCTGATGCTGCAAGCGAGCCGAGACCCCGACCTGGGGGCGACGGTGCAGCAGACGACCGCCCTGTTCCACCAGCTTGCCCGTGAGGTCGTCGGGCAATGGCATCCCCCCGGTGCCGCACCCGACCCCGGGCTCCTCGAAGAACAGGCGGCCGCAACGCTGGCGTTCGTCAACGGGGTGATGATGGGCTTCGTCATCGGCGGCCCCGTGATTGACGACGAGGCGCGGCTCGACCGGCTGCTGCAGGCGCTGCTCGCCGCGATCGCCGACAGTTATCGGCGGTAGGTGTGTCGAGCAGACGTAAAAGCCCCGAAATCGTCGGTGATTTGGGGGCTTTTACGTCTGCTCGCGCAAGGGCTACGGGTCGCGGGGCAGGCCCAGCAGCCGCTCGGCGATGATGTTGAGCTGCACCTCCGAGGTGCCGCCGTAGATGGTGGTGGCCCGGCTGGCCAGCAGGTAGTCGGCCCACTTGCCGGGCAGCTGCTCGGCGTCCCCGATCGCGGCGTCGGCGCCCAACGAGGACACCGCGAACTCGGCGTAGCCCTGCCCGGTGCGCATCGACAACAGCTTGGAGATCGCGGCCGCGGGCATCGCATCACCGCCGGCCAACGTCAGCAGCGTGGACCGCAAGTTGAGCACCTTGGCGGCGTGGCCTTCGGCGATCAACTGCCCGGCCCGGTGGTGCCCGCTCTGGTCGAACTGGCCGTCACGCACGAAGCCGACGAACTCGTCGAGGTTGGCCAAAAACGGTGCCTCGCTGCTGCCGATCGACACCCGCTCGTTGGTCAGCGTGTTGCGGCTGACCTCCCAGCCGCGGTTCACCTCGCCGAGCACCATCGAATCGGGCACAAACACGTCGTCGATGAACACCGTATTGAACATCGCGCCGCCGGTGAGCTCCCGCAGCGGCTTGACCGTCACGCCGTCGGCCTTCATGTCCAGCAAGAAGTAGGTAATGCCATTGTGTTTCGGTGCGCTGGGGTCGGTGCGGGCCAACAGCGCGCCCCACTCGGAGAACTGGGCGGCGGTGGTCCAGATCTTCTGCCCGGTGATCCGCCAGCCGCCGTCGACCTTGGTGGCCTTGGTGGTCAGGCTGGCCAGGTCCGAACCGGCACCCGGCTCGGAAAACAGCTGGCACCAGATCATCTCGCCGCGGAAGGTGGGCGGCAGGAACCGCTGCTGCTGCTCCTCGGTGCCGTAGGCGACGATCGACGGGATGATCCACGCCGCGATCCCCATCTGCGGCCGCCGTACCCGCCCGGCGCTGAACTCCTGGGCGATGATGATCTGCTCGACCGGGCTGGCCGCGCGGCCCCACGGCTTGGGCAGATGCGGCTGCACCCACCCGCCCTCGGCGATCGCCACGTTGCGTTCGGCGCGCGGGATGGCCTTGAGCGCGGCTACCTCGGCGGCGATCTCGGCGCGCAGCTTCTCGGTGTCGGGGTCCAAGTCGATGTCCACCCGGCGCATCCCGGTGCTGGTCGCGGTGTCGACCACCCGCTGCGGGTATTCGGCGTGCCGGCCGAACGACGCGGCCAGGATCAGCGCCCGGCGGTAGTAGATGTTGGTGTCGTGCTCCCAGGTGAAGCCGATGCCGCCGTGCACCTGGATGCAGTCCTGGGCGCAGCGCTGCGCGGCCGCCGGCGCCAACGTCGCCGCCACCGCGGCGGCGAACACGTAGGCGGAATCGCCTGATTCCCAGTTGTTTTCGCTGGCCTCGTCGATCGCACGGGCGGCATCCCACACCGCCGCGGTGGCCCGTTCGGTGTCGGCGATCATCTCGGCGCACTTGTGTTTGACGGCCTGGAACTGGCCGATCGGTCGGCCGAACTGTTCCCGGATCTTGGCGTAGGCGGCCGCGGTGTCGGTGGCCCAGCGCGCGACGCCGATCGCCTCGGCGGACAGCAGGGTGGTGATCAGCGCGTGGCCCACCGGCTGGCGCAGGTTGCTCAGCACGACGTCGTCGCCGACCTCGACGGCGTTGGCGCGCACATGCGCGATCGGGCGCAGCGGGTCGACGCTTTTGACCGGCTCGATCTCCAGCTGGTCGGCGCGCAGCACCAGCCACTCCTCGCCGCTGTCGATCGCGACCGGCAACACCAGCACCGAGGCCTGCGCGGCCGCGGGCACCGCCCGCACCTCGCCGCGGATCACCAGCCCCGCACCGTGCCGGGTCGCGGTCAGCCCCGACTCCAGCGCGTAGGCGCCGATCGCCGCGCCGGACGCCAGCTCGGCCAACACCTTGGCGTCGGGGTCGTGCGCGGCGATCAGCGCGCTGGCGATCGCCGACGGCACAAACGGTCCGGGCACCGCGCCGTAGCCGAACTCGGCCAGCACCACCGCCAGCTCCAGGATGCCGAAGCCTTGCCCGCCAACGGATTCGGCCAGGTGCACGCCCGGCAGGCCTTGCTCGGCGGCCGCCTGCCAGTACGGCGGCGGGTTATCGATCGGGGTTTCCAGGGCCGCGTGCAGGACCTCCGACGGCGCGACCCGCGCCACCAGGGACCGCACCGAGTCGGCCAGGTCTTGATGCTCGGAGGTGATCGCAATGGGCATCGGCTTGCCTTCCGCTTTGAAGTTCGTGCCAGTACCTAATAACCGGTGGGTTGGGGCCGAGCTTACTCATCGGTCAGGGACGGCGGTCGGCCGCGTTCACCACATGGGCCAGGGTCTTACCGTCGCGCAAACGGCGGCAATTGTCGATGGCGATCTCCAGGTAGCGCGCCATGGTGTCGGCGGTGTACCAGCTGACGTGCGGCGTGAGCACCACGTTGTCCAGACCCAGCAGCGGATGATCGGCCGGCAGCGGCTCCACGGCAAACACGTCCAACCCGGCCGCCGCCAGCCGGCCCTCGCGCAACGCCTCAACCAGGGCGCGCTCGTCGACGATCGGGCCGCGAGACGTGTTGACCAGCACCGCACCCGGCTTCATTGCGGCCAGCGCGGCACGGTCGAGCAGACTGTGGGTCGCCGCGGTGAGCGGCAGGTGCAGCGAGACGATATCGCTGCCGGCCAGCAACTCGGGCAGCCGGCGCCAGCCCGGCCGGCCGTCGTCGCCGGTGCTGGTGTGCAGCACGGTGGCGCCCATCGCGGCGACGATCTGCTCGACCCGCTGGGCGATGCTGCCGTAGCCGACCAGCCCGACCGTGCAGCCGCCGATATCGCGGCAGTGCTCGCCCAGCTCGGGGTCGGCCGGCCAGCCGCGGCCGGCGCGCGTTAAACGGTCCAGCGTGGTGAGCCGGCGCAGCGCGGCCAGCATCAGCAACACCGTGCCCTCGGCCACCGACGGCGCGTTGGCCCCGGGCATATTGGCCACCGCGATGCCGTGTTCGGTGGCGGCGTCGACGTCGACGGTGTTGACCCCGGCGCCGAGCTTCTGCACCAGCCGCAGCCGCGGCGCGGCCCGCAGATCGGCCGCCGACAGCGGCCGCAGCACATGCCAGATGACCTGGGTCTCGGGCAGTTCGGCGTAGAAGGTGGTGTCGTCGTCGGCGGGGCACCACCGGACATCAAGCCACTGCGCTTCGCGCGCCACCACCTCGAGCACCGCCTCGCCGGGCACGAAGTGGGCCAGCACCCTCACCGCCACCGTTTGGCGATCCACTTGGCGATGGTGTCGGCCTGCTCGCTGCGCGCACCGGGGGTGGTGAAGTAGTGGTCGCTGTCGATCGAGCACAGCGTTTTGTCGGTGCTGGCCAGCGCGTCATAGATGCGCTGGGCATCCGACGGGTACACCCCGGTGTCGCCGTCGGCGTTGATCACCAGCGCCGGGCAGGTGATGCGGGCCAGGTGCGGCTCGGCCCGGGTCTGCGCGGTCCGCAGGCTCCACATCCCCAGCCAGTTGCGCAGCGTGCAGGCCGCGGCGATGCCGTGCGCGGACCGGTTCGCCTTGACCGGCACCCCGGCGTAGCACATGTTCGGCTGACGTTTGGTGGGTTCCAGCGTCGGGTCGACCATCCGGGGGTCGGCCCAGGTCCGCATCACCGTGAACGGCCGGTCGGAAAACCCCGCCGCCCGAACGCGTTTGAGCTCGGTTTGGGCCCAGTCGGTGATGGCGTGGTTGCGGGCCAGCTGGGCGGCGCGGTAGGCGGCGACGAACTCCGGGGCGTACGGCGGGCCGTTGCGTTCGTTGAACAGGTCCAGGGCGGGATCGGTGGCGACCGGATCGTTCTCGTCGACCACCGCGCCGTCCATCCAGGCGGTCAACACCTCGGGGCGCCCGGGGTGGGCGGCGCTGGCCACGTAGCCGTCGGCGGCCGGCAACTCGGTCAGCCCGGCCGCCGGCCGCATCCCCGGCAGCGGCGTCACATTGGGGTCCACGGCTTGGGACTGATAGGCGGCCATCAACGACCCGCCGCCGGAATTGCCGAGCAGCACCACGGTTTCCACCCCGGCCACCTCCCGCAGCCAGCGCACCCCGACCCCGATGTCCACCAGCGCGTGGTCGAGCAGGAAGCTGCTCTCGAAACCGCGGAAGCGGGTGTTCCAGCCCAGGAATCCGATGCCGCGGGTGGCGATGTAGTCGGCGAGATAGTGCTCGGCGAAGTCGATCTGGTAGTGGGTGGCGATGAGCGCCACCTTCGGCTTGCGGCCCACCCCGCGGTGATACAGCCCCTGGCAGGGGTGCCCGCCGGCGCCGGCGCGCCGGGCGGTGGGGGAGTCCAGCCCGATGAACTCGCGGACAACACCCGGTGTCCCGGTGCGGGATTGCGTCATGTCAGCTGTCCTCCCGGCAGTAGATGGCGCGGTAAAAAACGTTGCTCAACGTGGTGATGCAGGCCTCGTCGTCGGGGTCGGCCCCCACCCCGCTGAGCTGGACGTAGCAGAACTGGTTGAACATCGCCACGATCGCCTCGGCGAGCAACTTCGGATCGTCGCCGGTGCAGTAGCCGTCGTCCTGAGCGCGCTTGACCATCTCGGTGATGAATCCGATGGGAATGGCACAGATCTCGGCCCAGTACTGCGCGAAGTCGTCGTTGACCATCGCCAGCTGGGACACCCCGATCATCTCGGCCAGCCGGTGGCGGTAGGTGCGCCAATGCGCGGCCGCCGCCTCATGGGCCCGTTCCCGGTTGGACAAGCCGTGCCGGGTCACCGTGGCCGCGCGCCGGTTCGCCTCGTCACGGAACCGCAGCGCCCATTCCCGCAGCATCGACTCTTTGGAGTCGTAGTAGTTGTAGAACGACGCCGTCGACCGGCCGGCCTCCGCGGCGATATCGGCGATGGTGGCCGCCAGGATGCCCTTACGCGCGATGACCGCCCGCGCGGCGGCATCGATCGCGGCCTGGGTCTGCCGACCGCGGGCGGTGGGCTGCCCGAGCTGGCTGGAGTGCGCCGACATGTGGCTCCCGGTTTTCGACGGCATTGATCGAATCTGAACCTGATGTTAGATTCAGATTCAGTCCTTGCCTAGCGCTCGGAGGATTCGAGATGATCCGACCCCACAACACCAACAGCGAATTTGAACTGGGCGGCTTCAACCACGTCGCGCTGGTCTGCTCCGACATGGCGCGCACCGTCGACTTCTACACCAATGTGCTGGGTATGCCGCTGGTCAAGGCGCTCGACCTGCCCGGCGGGATGGGCCAGCATTTCTTCTTCGACGCCGGCAACGGCGACTGCCTGGCGTTCTTCTGGTTCGCCGAGGCCCCGGATTCGGTGCCCGGGGTCACCGCCCCGGCGGCGATCCCCGGCATCGGCGACATCGTCAGCGCGGTCAGCTCGCTGAACCACGTCGCCCTGCAGGTGCCGCCGGAGAAGTTCGACGAATACCGGGTCAAGTTGAAAGCCAAAGGGGTGCGGGTGGGCCCGGTGCTCAACCACGACGAATCCGAGATGCAGGTGTCGGCGACGGTGCACCCCGGGGTCTACGTGCGCTCGTTCTACTTCCAGGATCCCGACGGCATCACACTCGAGTTTGCGTGCTGGACCAAGGAATTCACCGCGGCCGACGCGCGGGCCGTGCCCAAGACCGCCGCGGACCGGCGGGTTCCGGCCACGCACTAAGCCGCGCCGCCGCGGTGGCGTTTCAATCCCACCAGAAGCTCCACAGCGGCCCGGTCAGCCACGGGGTCAGCACGTCGACGCCGTCGGGGTGCGGATCGAGCGTGTCGGGGCAGTACAGGTAGGCCTCGACCGCGCACTGCAGGGCGGTGGCCGGATCGACCGGCGGCTTACCCGCCCGGAGAGTCATGGTTTCGTTGTCGAGGGCCACCAGCTCAGTGGCCCAGCGACCGAACCAGCGGCGCAGCATGGTCGCGTGCTCGAGGCCGGCGACGTCGTAGTTGACCGCACCCGACCACTGCAGCAGGCCCGGCACCAACCACTGGGCGGGTGCGGGAACCAGCGCCAACTGCCGGTAGCGGTCCACGTCGTAGCCGCGGGCCCAGTCGCTGCGCCAATCGGGCCGCTCGGTGCGCAGGAAGTCGCCGGCGCTGCTGCGCGGCATCGGCTCATCTTCGGTGGCGGCGGCGAATCTGCGCGCAAGCCATCGCGCGCCATCGAGTTCCGCCGACAGCAGGTTCACCGGCCCCGGAACGCCCTGCTCGCCGATCCGGTGCCAGGTGCGCTCGGTGATCAACACCGGCCACAGCCCGGTGTGCGGGAACAACGCCCGCGCCGATTCCCACCCCGCGGCGGCATCGGGGCCCGGCTCGACACTCGCCGTCCACAGCGGCATACCGAACAGCAGCACACCGTCGTGGCGGGTCACGTCGACCAGGTTCATGCCCCGTGCGGCGAACGCCTCGGCCGGTTCCGGTGGCGGCGCGACCGGGGCCGGAACGCTGACGGTCGGGTCGGAGCGGAACGGTGGAACACCCAGCGGTGGAAAGTATTCCGGATCTGGTTGCGGTGCGTTGGGCAGCAGCTCACGCCAAAACTCCACCGCCGCAGCAGATTCCCAAGGCACCTCGGGGGCGGCGCGCTGCGTGCACAACAGCTCGATGAATTCCCGCAGATCGCCAAGTAGGCGTACCGCGGCGCCGTCAATCGACCACACCGGCGCACCAGGGGCGTCGCTATCGCCGGCCATGAAGGCGTGCCCGTAGACCGGAAGCAGCCGCGGCGCCGTGGCGATCACCTCGCTGGCACGGGACACCGCGGCCTCCCCGAGCGGGCGCGCTCCCCACCCCGGATGCCAAAACCCGTCCCGCTCGACCGCCTGCAGCAGGCTCCGTGCGGGCAGTCCCAGGTGCTGGCGCAGCAGCATCTCGTCGCCGGCGCGCCAGTCCGGCCAGCTCGGACCGGACGGCAGGCCCGCGCCGAGGAAGGCGCGGTGATCGGCGCTGAACCGGATGCGGAACCGGGATTCGATCGCCGCCAGTTCGGCGTCGGTGAGGCCCGGCAGGATCGGCCACCGTCGCGACGCGGCCAGGATCGCGGCCGCTGCGGTCCCCAATTCGGTCATCTCAGTCGCGGTACAGCGCGGGATCGGCGAGTTCGTCGAGCAGCGCGGTGAGCTGGTCGACGAGCTGGTCGGGGTTCAGCCGCACCGCGCCGGCCAGCCAGGCACTGATGGTCTGGGCCACCCCGCCGACCACGAAATGCGCGGCGGCCCGGATCCGGTCGTTCGTCGGCACCCGCAACGCGTTCTCCACGTGACGGCCGGACAGCATCGCGAACAGCGCGCTGGATTCGACGCGCTTGCGCACCAGCACGGCGTTGGCCAGCTCCGCGCTGAACAACAACCGCCCGATCCGGGCGTCCCCGGCAATGGTCTTGACCAGGTGGGCCATCCCCGCGCGGGTCTGCTGGGCGGGCGCCACCGCCGCCACCGCGGACTGGGTCGACGTCGCCAAGTCGGTGATCACCCAGTCGAACACCGCGCTGACGAACGCGTCCTTGTCGGCGAAGCTCTCGTAGAAATACCGGGCGGCCACCCCGGCCCGTCGACACACGCCGCGCACGGTCAGCTCGGTCATGTCCTGCGGGTCGGCGCCCAGCAGGTCCAGCCCGGCGTCCAGCAGGCGGGCCCGGCGCGCGGCCAGCCGGTCGGCTGCTTGGACGCCACGGTAGGGGCGCTCGCGCACGGCTGAAGCCACGTTGACCATCTTGACAGGTGTCGACGACCGCGGCAATATCAGGAAACAGACGTTCTCACAATTGGCGAGGAGCAGCGATGACAACACCCCTGGTCGAACGCACGGTCAGCGATTCGCTGGACCTGACGCGCGCGACCCGTCGGCGCAGCTGGCTGCCGCAGGTCGCCTGCACCGACAACATGATGATGGGGGCGGCCCTGTTGGCCGGTCCAGCCAACGTGATCATGCAGCTGGCCAGCCCGGGGGTCGGCTACGGCGTGCTGGAGAGCCGGGTCGAGAGCGGTCGGGTCGACCTGCATCCGATCAAACGGGCCCGGACCACGTTCACGTATCTGGTGGTGTCCACCCAAGGCAGTCCGGCGCAAAAGGCCGCGTTTCGGGAGGCGGTCAACACCGCCCACCGTCAGGTCCGCTCGACCGCCGAAAGCCCGGTGCGCTACAACGCTTTTGACCCCAAGCTACAGCTGTGGGTGGGCGCGTGTTTGTACAAGGGCCAGGTCGACATCCATCGCATCTTCCTCGGTGAGATGGACGACGAGCACGCCGACCGCCACTACCACGGCGAAGGTAAGGCGATGGCCACCATGCTGCAGGTGCCCGAGGCGATGTGGCCGGCCGACCGCGCCGCGTTCGACCGGTACTGGCAGGAGCAGCTGGACCAGGTGCACATCGACGACGCGGTGCGCGAGTACCTGTATCCGATTGCGGCGTCCCGGATGCGCGGGATGACCCTGCCCGGCCCGCTGCAGCGCGCGTCCGAGCGGATGGCGCTGCTGATCACCACCGGCTTCCTGCCGCAACGCTTCCGCGACGAGATGCGGTTGCCGTGGGATGCGGCCAAGCAGCGCCGCTTCGACCGGCTGATGCGGGTGCTGCGGGTGGTCAACAACCTGCTGCCCGCGTTCATCCGGAACTTCCCGTTCAACGTGCTGCTGTGGGACGTGGATCGACGCATCAGGACCGGCCGCCCGCTGGTTTGACGGTTGGCAGGCTCGCGGCGTGGTCGAATAGGCCATGCTGTTTCGTCAGCTGGAATATTTTGTCGCGCTGGCGCGGGAGCGGCACTTCGCCCGTGCCGCCGCCGCGTGCTACGTCTCCCAGCCGGCGTTGTCGGAAGCCATCCGCAAGCTCGAACACGAGCTGAAGGTGCCGCTGGTGCGGCGCGGCCAGAAATTCGAGGGCCTGACCCCGGAGGGGGAGCGGCTGGTGCTGTGGGCGCGGCGCATTCTGGCCGACCGGGATGCGCTCAAACAGGAGGTCACCGCCCTGCAGACCGGGCTGACCGGTGAGCTGCGGCTCGGGGTCATCCCGGCGGCCGCGAGCACGGTGGCCCTGCTCACCGACCCGCTGTGCGCCGCGCACCCGCTGGTGCGGGTGCAACTGGAAACCAGCCTGCGCTCGGCGGACATCGTGGAACGGGTCCGCCGATTCGAGCTGGACGCCGGCGTCATCCACCCGGACCGGGAAGACACCGCCGACCTGGTGGTCACCCCGCTGTACGAGGAGCAACAGGTCCTGGTCGCCGGCACCGACCTGCTCCCCGGACAAGCCGACACCATCAGCTGGTCCGACGTCGTGGAATTGCCGATGTGCCTGTTGGCCCAGGGCATGCGCGGTCGCCAACTCATCGACGATGCGCTGGCCACGCACGGGCTGACGGTGACACCGCGGCTGGAGACCGATTCGGTGGTGGCGCTGCTCGCCCATGTCGGCACCGGCCGGTGGGCCACCATCGTCCCGCAAACCTGGATCCGCGCCCTGCGCCCGGCCAGTACGGTCACGCTGCAGCTGCGCGATCCGTCGCTGACCGCGCCGGTCGCGCTGGTGACCAGCGCGGGGCAGCCGGGCTCGGTGCTCGCGCGCACCTTGCTGCAGACCGCCCGCGAGGCCGGCATCGATGCTGCGCTCAGCGGGCCGCCCGCCGCGGGCTGAGGATTCACCGCACGATTGGTCTGGCCTATCGGCCGGTCGGAAACGCGTCTTGGACACCAGCAACGTCGTCCCAGCAGACTGAAAAGCGCGTCAAGAAACGACGAATTCAGCGGGGTGGCCGATGGCTAAGATCTCTTGTGGTGTGGGCGGTTTCGTGAACTCGGCACGCGTCCACCCAGCATTTGCGGGGTGCGCTCAAGCGTCCAGTTGTCGGGTGCCGCGATGACTGACCGGGCAACGTCAATCGATGGTGCGACCAACTCGCAGCGGTACCGCGACACGTTGGATGGGCCGAACGTGCCGGGAACGCCGGATGCGGATTGGGCGATGCTTGTCGACACGTTGCGGGGTGAGCACAAGGCGCTGGCCCGGCGGGTCAGCGAAGCTCTCCGGACCCGGCTTCCCGCGTATCGCTCGGTTCCCGTAGGGGTGCTCGATGTCGAGGTCGAACTCGCGGTGGACCGGGTGTTGGGCTCGGTTCACCCCGGGTGCGCGACCGTCGACGATGAGGACCTGGTGGAGCTTGCCGCGATCGGCGAGACCCGGGCGCGGCAGGGCGTGGGTGTCGACGACCTGCTTCGTGGGTGGCGGATCGGCGTCGAGGTGCTGGTGGGGTGCGCGCGGGAGACCGCCCAAGATTTGGGTATCGACGGCGGTCAGGTTTTGGAGTTTGTCCAATCGATGCTGGCGTGGTCGGACACCGCGATGATCGCCACGGTCAGCGCACATCGACGGGTGGAACGTGCCCTGGCGTCCGCGGCCGACGAGGACCGGGAACGTTTCGTGAGGACGACATTGTTGGGTGCGGTCTCGACCGCTGAGCTGCGGATCCACGCCGAGATCTACGGACTCGACCCGGCCGGCGAGTACGTCGCCATCCGGGCGCGGCTCGGCGAGGACGTCTCGCGACGCGAGCTCGAACAGGCGCTGGGCTTCCGGGATGCGGCGCAGCGCCCGCGCGGGCTCTGCGCGCTGGTGGACGGCGACCTCGCCGGTTTCCTGAGCGAGCCACCGCCAAGCACCGTCGACGCGGTGGTCGGGTTCGGCCCGCCGCGGCCGCTGCAGCGCCTGGCCGAGTCCTACCGGCTGGCGGCGCGTGCGCTGGTGACGGCCGAGGCCTGCACGCTGCGCGGCGCACACGACATTGCTTCGCTGGGCCTGCGCTCGGCCGTGGCGATGGACGCCGACGTGGGCGAGTTGCTGCGGCGCCGTTATCTGGAGCCGTTGACCGCGGGGGGGTCCGCAGACGATCTGATCGCGACGCTGCGCGCCTATCTGGCCTGTGGCATGCGGGTGGAAAGCACCGCGACCCGGATATTCGTCCATCAGAACACGGTGCGTTACCGGCTGGCGCGCTTTGAAGAGCTGACCGGGGCCAGCCTGCGCGAGACGGAGGTGCTCATCGAGCTGTGGTGGGCGCTCGAGCTGTCGGCGATGCGCATGTAGGGACCGCCAAAGTGCGGACGGAAATCTCAGAACCGGCTCCGTAGTCACCCAACCGTTGAGAAGGGACAGTCAAACGCAGAACTGCGGTACGTCTCCACGAAAAACGGGATGCGACGGCTTTCGGCCCATGTTGGCGGGATCGCGACGGGTAGAGAACTTGTCCTCGCGAGGTGATCGCATGAATATCTTGGGCTGGCAGCTCTGCAAGTGGGCAGGCCCGCCGGTGGTCGTCGGCGCCGTTGGGCTAGGCCTCGCCGGCACCCGCTCGCGCTGCTGCAGCGCATCGCCGCAACCTACGCGCCGGGAACGGGGAAGCTGACCTGACAGAACGAAAGGGCAAGGTGAGAGATGAGCACCGCACGCGAGATGGTCCGTATCGGGCTCGTCCTGGACGGTCTCGGCCAACCGGTGGATCTCAACGCCGTCGATTGGCATGTCCGACAGCAGAATCCGGCAGCGTCACCATCGGACATTCAGGAGGAAACCCTGGAGGTCATTCGCTCCCTGGTGAATGACGGACTGTTTCACCTGGGGGAACTCTCGCGGGATGGACGCTTCGTGCCCTGGGACCGCCCACTCGACCAATCGCTGCACAAGCTGTCCCACGTTTACGTCAAGCATTACGAGGATCCCGAGAAGTGGATGTACTACGCGTGGTTGGAGCTCACGGATACCGGTGAACGGCTCGCTCGAACAATCGAGCGGAAAGACATCCAATCCTACCGCTCGCGATAGGTCGCACCAGTCGCGCGGCTCGATCGATCGCAGCTAGACATCCGATCTAGGACGACCCTGGCGTGCCTCACAGTATCGAAATAGATTGCGGTAAAGCAAACTTCAGCGAACCAATCGGCCGCCGCCGGGGTAGCTGCCCATGGTAGCCACCTGGTTTGTAGTCGCCACCAAAGCCGGCACGCAAATCTCGGAGTCAGCTCCGTAGCTATCCGGCCGCAGACCGCAGACGCTGCTAGTTGCAGCTGATCATTCCGAATCTGAGGAGACACTGATGGCCAACGTGCCCGATGGAGCTCAGTTTGACTTTGTAATCGTTGGCGGTGGGACGGCGGGTTGCGTCGTCGCCGGCCGACTTGCCGAGAACCCCAATGTCCGGGTCCTGATCGTCGAGGCAGGTGTCGGCAACCCCTGGGACCTGGACGGGGTCACCACCCCGGGCACCGCAATGGAGCTCCGCCACAGCCAATACGACTGGGACTACAAGGCGAAGTTTGTTGATCGTGGCGTGTGGGAACGCATCGACAAACAGGATACCCGCGGTAAGATCCTCGGCGGCAGTTCCTCCGCCAACTACTTCAGCTGGGTCCCCGGCTGCAAGCCCACGTATGACCGCTGGGCGGAGTACGGTGGCTCCGAGTGGACCTGGGAGCCGCTGGTTCCCTACCTCCGCAAGAGCGCGACCTACCACGACGACTCCGGGTTGTTCTCGTCCGACCTGCAGAAGATCGGCGCCGGCGGTCCACTGCCCATTTCGCACAACCTGATCCCGGAGCTGCAGCCGTTCCGCGATGTCATCACCAAGGCCTGGACGTCCCGGGGCGAGCCGCTCACCGAGAACATCTTTGACGGCGAGATGAAGGGCCTCACCCACGCCGTCAACACCATCTACCGGGGCGTGCGCTCCGGCAGCTTCCTGTTCGTGAAGGACAAGCCCAACGTCACCATCGTTCCCGAAGTCCGCTCCAAGCAGCTGATCATCGATTACGCCGATCGCACGGCCAAGGGTGTGACCGTCATCGACGCCGCCGGCAATGAACGCAACTACTACGCCACCCGCGAGGTCATCCTCGCCCAGGGCGTCTTCGAGAGCCCGAAGTTGCTGATGCTCAGCGGTATTGGCCCAGCGCGCGAGCTGGCCAAGCACGGCATCCCGGTGGTCGTCGACTCGCGCCACGTCGGCCAACATCTCTACGACCACCCCGGTGTCCCGTTCGTGCTGCGGATCAAGGACGGCTTCGCGCTGGACAGCAGCCTGTTGCGGCCGGGCCCCAAACACGATGCGGCGGTGGCCGCCTACGCCAAGGATCACTCCGGACCGTTGGGCTCGGGCCTGTTGGAGATGATCGGATTCCCCCGCATCGACAAGTACCTGGAGAAGGACCCGGTCTACCTTGAGGCCAAGGCCGCCAACGGCGGACTTGACCCGTTCTCCCCGGAGGGGCAGCCGCACTTCGAAATCGACTTCGTCCCCGCCTTCGGCAGCGCGTTCCAGTGGCAGTACCCGACGCCCCCGGACGGCGACCACATCACGGTGATGGTGGACCTGGTCCGTCCGGCCTACGACGGCGGCGAGCTGACGCTCAACAGCGATGACCCGTTCATGGCGCCCAACATCAACCTGAACTACCTGTCCAATGAGCTGGACATCATCGCGTTGCGCGAGGGCGTCAGGTTCGCCTACGACATCCTCACCAAGGGTGACGGCTTCAAGGACCTGGTCGTCAGCCAGTACCCGTGGGATATGCCGCTGCATTCCGACGAGCTGATGAGGACGTCCGTCCAGGATCGTGTCCAGACGTCCTACCACCCGTGCGGCACCAACCGGCTGTCGAAGAACATCGACCAGGGTGTGGTCGACCCGAAGCTGAAGGTCCACGGCGTCAACAAGCTCCGCGTCATCGATGCGTCCGTCTTCCCGATCATCCCGGACTGCCGCATCCAAAACACCGTCTACATGGTCGGCGAGAAGGGCGCCGACCTGATCAAGGCCGACCACAAAGACGTCTTCAGGTAATCCGCGACTGCTGCTCGCCCACGAGCCTCTCATGGGGCAGCGGCGATCCGAGGGCAGCCCGGCCGGGATCATCCGGGCTGCCCTCGACCTGCCATCATCGGTCCGGCCTATCAGCCGATCGGAGCCACGCTTTGGACAGTCGGGTGTCGTCCGACAAAACTGAAAAGTGCTGAAGCAACGACGAACTCACCGAGTCCGCGCCACAGCGGGACGGAAACCTCGGACACGGCTCCGCAGCTGACCGCCCTAACCACAAGATGCTGCCAGCGGCAGCGCAATATTTCCGCTTATGAGGAGGAACCGATGGCGAAGTGCGTGATGGTCCTGTACCCGGATCCGGTAACCGGGTACCCGCCGCAGTACGCCCGCGACAGTGTCCCGGTGATCGACAGCTACCCCGATGGCAGCAGCTTGCCGACCCCGTCGAAGATCGACTTCACCCCCGGCGAGCTGCTCGGCTGCGTCTCGGGGGCGTTGGGCCTGCGGAAGTTCTTCGAGGAAAACGGACACGAGCTGGTGGTGACCTCGGATAAAGACGGTCCGGATTCGGAGTTCGAGCGCGAGCTGCCCGACGCCGACATCGTGATCTCCCAACCGTTTTGGCCGGCCTACATCACCAAGGAGCGGTTCGCCAAGGCGCCCAAGCTGAAGCTGGCGTTGACCGCCGGCATCGGCTCCGACCACGTCGATCTTGCCGAGGCGCAGGCCCGCGGGGTGACCGTCGCCGAGGAAACCTGGAGCAACAGCATCAGCGTCGCCGAGCACGCCGTGATGCAGATCCTGGCATTGGTGCGTAACTTCGTCCCGTCGCACCAGTGGGTCGTCGACGGAGGCTGGAACATCGCCGACTGCGTGCAGCGCTCCTACGACGTGGAGGGCATGGACGTCGGGGTGATCGCCGCCGGCCGGATCGGTCGGGCGGTGCTGGAGCGGATGAAGCCATTCGGGGTGAACCTGCACTACTTCGACGTGCACCGGCTGTCGCCGGAGCTGGAGCAGCAACTGGGCGTCACCTATCACCCCAATGTGGAGTCGCTGGCCCGCTCGGTGGACGTGGTGTCGATCCACTCACCGCTGATCGCCCAGACGCACCACATGTTCAACGAGAAGTTGCTGAAGTCGATGCGGCGCGGCTCCTACATCGTCAACACCGCCCGCGCCGAGGAAACCGACCAAAAGGCGATCGTCGCGGCGTTGGAGAGCGGCCAGCTCGCCGGCTACGCCGGTGACGTGTGGTACCCGCAACCGCCGGCGCCGAATCACCCGTGGCGCACCATGCCCAACCACGCGATGACCCCGCACATCTCGGGTTCCAGTTTGTCGGCGCAGGCCCGCTATGCCGCCGGCACCCGGGAGATCCTCGAAGACTGGTTCGCCGGCAAGCCGATCCGCTCGGAGTACCTGATCGTCGAGGGCGGCAAGTTCGCCGGCACGGGGGCGAAGTCCTACGCACAGTAGGCCGCAGACCGATTCGGCGGGGCGGCTGACCGCACACCGCCCCGCCGAGTCGTCCAACGTTCCGCCCAAGGCAGCGAGGGGATGCCTGGGGCGGGTCGGTGACAGCAGCTCAGCCCACAACACCGAGAGGATGGCGAAATGACGGACAACTACACCACCACCGATGGGGGTGCGCCGGCGCCGAGTAATGAACGGTCGTTGACGCTGGGCCCCAATGGCCCGATCCTGCTGCAGGACACCTACCTGATTGAGCAGCTGGCGGCGTTCAACCGGGAGCGGGTCCCCGAACGTCAGCCGCACGCCAAGGGCACCGGGGCGTTCGGCCGGTTCGAGGTGACCAATGATGTCAGCGCCTACACCAAAGCGGCCGTGTTTCAGCCCGGCGCCGTGACCGACGTGTTCGTGCGAGTAGCCGGCAACGCCAGCGAACGGGGCAGCGCCGACACGCTGCGCGACTCCCGCGGGTTTTCGCTGAAGTTCTACACCTCCGAAGGCAACTACGACATCGTCGGCAACAACGTGCCGATCTTCTTCATCCGGGATCCGATCAAATTTCCCAACCTGATCCGCTCGAACAAACGCCGCGCCGACAACGACTGCCACGACCACAACATGGTGTGGGACTTCTTCACCCAGTCGCCCGAGTCCGCGCATCTGGTGACGCTGATCATGGGGGACCGCGGCATCCCGAGAACCTACCGGCACATGAACGGCTACGGGTTGCACACGTTTAGCTGGGTCAACGTCGGCGGGGAGATCTGCTGGGTGAAATACCACTACAAGTCCGATCAGGGCGTCCAGTGTTTGACCCAGGAGGAGGCCGACCGGCTGGCCGGGACCGACCCGGACTGCTGCCAGCGGGACCTGTTCGATGCGATCGCGCGCGGCGAGTTCCCGAGCTGGACACTCTACGTGCAGATCATGCCCTTCGAGGATGCCAAAACGTACCGGTTCAACCCGTTCGATGTCACCAAGGTATGGCCACACGCCGACTACCCGCTCATCGAGGTCGGGCGGATGACGTTGGACCGCAACCCCACCGATCACCACACCGAGGTGGAGCAGGCCGCGTTCGGGCCGCACAACATTGTGCCCGGCACCGGGCTCAGCCCGGACCGGTTGTTGTTAGGCCGCAGCTTCGCCTACGCCGACGCGCACCGGGCCCGGATCGGGGTCAACCATCATCAGATTCCGGTCAACGCGCCCAAGGTGCCGGTGCGCAGCTATTCCAAGGACGGCCGGATGCGGGTGCAGAATGTGTCCGACCCGGTGTACACGCCCAACACCGTCGGCGGCCCGGTCGCCGACCCGGCCCGGGCGGCCGAGGTGCTCTGGGCCGCCGACGGGGAGATGATGCGCGCCGCCTACACCCTGCGCCCCGACGACGACGACTGGGGCCAGGCGCACACCCTGATCCGTGAGGTGATGGACGACGACCAACGCGAACGTCTGGTGCGCAACGTCGTCGGCCACGTCTCCAATGGTGTCAGAGAACCCGTACTGTCCCGAGTGTTCGAATACTGGCGCAACATCGATCCCGAGATTGGTCAGCAAATCGAAAAGGGAGTCCGCGCAAACCTCAACCAATAGGACACGACAGTCGCGACATCCAGCGCAACCGCCGCGGTGCGCCATCGTGGCGGTTGCGCTGGATCTCAACGTACGACGGGGTGCGAGATGGTGGACAACTTTACGACGACCGATGGGGGTGCGCCGGCGCCGAGTGGTGAGCGGTCGTTGACGCTGGGGCCCAACGGCCCGATCCTGTTGCAGGACACGTATTTGATCGAGCAACTCGCCGCGTTCAACCGGGAACGGGTCCCCGAGCGCCAACCGCACGCCAAGGGCGCCGGCGCGTTTGGCCGGTTCGAGGTGACCAACGACGTCAGCGCCTACACCAAGGCGGCGTTCCTGCAGCCGGGTGCGTCCACCGAGGTGTTTGCCCGGTTCTCGTCGGGCAATAGCGGTGAGCGCGGCAGCGCGGATACGGTGCGCGATAACCGCGGGTTTTCGGTGAAGTTTTACACCACCGAGGGCAATTTCGACCTCGTTGGTAGCAACGTCCCGGTGTTTGCGATCCGGGATCCGATCAAGTTTCCCAACATGATCCGCGCCGGTGGGCGCCGCGCGGACAACGACTGCCACGACCACAACATGGTGTGGGATTTTTGGACGCGAAGCCCCGAGACCGCGCATCTAGTGACCTTGGTGATGGGCGATCGCGGTATCCCGAAGACATTGCGGCATATGAACGGCTACGGCCTGCACGCGTTTAGCTGGGTCAACCTGGGCGGGGAGATTTCGTGGGTGAAGTATCACTTCATCTCTGACCAGGGGGTGCAGTGTTTGACCCAAGCGGAGGGCGACCGGCTGGCCGGCACCGATCCCGATCGCTGCATGCGGGATCTGCACGCGTCGATCGCGCGCGGTGAGTACCCCAGTTGGACGCTGAGGGTGCAGATCATGCCGTTCGAGGATGCCAAAACGTATCGGTTCAACCCGTTTGATGTGACCAAGGTGTGGCCGCATGCCGACTATCCGCTGATCGAGGTTGGCCGGATGACGTTGGACCGCAATGTGACCGATCACCACACCGAGGTGGAGCAGGCCGCGTTCGGGCCGCACAACACCGTGCCCGGCACCGGGCTCAGCCCGGACCGATTACTGCTCGGGCGCAGCTTCGCCTACGCCGACGCGCACCGCGTCCGGATCGGGGTCAACCACCACCAGATCCCGGTCAACGCCCCCAAGGTGCCGGTGCGCTCCTACTCCAAGGACGGCCGGATGCGGGTGCAGAATGTGTCCGACCCGGTGTACACCCCCAACACGGTCGGCGGCCCGCACGCCGATGCGGCCCGGGCGGCCGAAGTCGGGTGGCACGCCGACGGGGAAATGATGCGCGCCGCCTACACCCTGCACCCGGACGACGACGACTTCGGCCAGGCCCGCACCCTGGTGCGTGAGGTGATGGATGACCAACAACGGGCACGGCTGGTCTCCAACATCGTCGGCCACGTGTCCAATGGCGTCAAAGAACCCGTCCTATCCCGCGTCTTCGCATACTGGCGCAACATCGACCCCGAGCTCGGCCAACAAGTCGAACAAGGCGTCCGCGCCAACGCGCGTAGTTGAAGCCCGCCGCGATCGCTTACCGGCCTGCGCCGAGCAGACGCAGAATCGCACGATCCGGGCTGTGTTTGTGCGATTCTGCGTCTGCTCGCACGGGAGCCAGGCCGGCCAGATCGCGGTCGAGGTTGTTCATCGCGGGGTTCCTTTCGGGCTGCCGACTGCCAGCCGGTCGTGGGTGGGGGTTGTGCTGCGGCCGCCGCGGATGAGCACTGCGACCGCAATGCCGGCGGCGACGCCGATCAGGTTGTCGATGGCACGGTCCGCGAGGAACGTCAACGGTTCGGCGGGCGCGGCCAGTTGGGTCATGAGCATGATCAGCGGGGTAAAGAACCAGACGGCGAGCCCATAATGGCGCGTCATGAACAGTTCGGTGGGAAACAGCAGCGCTATCACGACGGCGGCCAGGAAGGTCGCGCCGAGGTGGGGTAGCAGCAGCAGCGCGGCGACCACGAGCCCGGCCAGCGTGCCCAGCACCCGGTGCATACCGCGCTGGATCACGCCTGACACGCTCAGGGAGTGCCCGTCACGTGCGTTGGCGGCGGCCAACGGCACCGCGGCGGCGGCCATCGCCCAGTTGGCGTGATCGATGCCCAGCAGCAGACCACTCGATCCCGCGGCCGAGATCGCCAACGCATAGCGCAGGGCGTGCACCCGGCTGTCAGCCGCCCGCCTTTTCGCTGCGCAGGCAGTCGGCCGAACGTCGTGCAGTTGGCGGCCACCAGGGCCAGGAGCGGCAAGCATGCCGACGGTACTGACCAGGATGCAAAACGTCGCCGTCGCTGCACAGATCGACAATGCCGGCCAGGCCGCCACCCGGTCGGCCGGGATGGTTGCGACGGCGCCGACGGCAAAGATGCCGTAGAAGGGGCCCTGGGGGCTGAGACCGAGTCGGTCGGTCACCAGTGAACCAATCGAGGCGAAGACGACTTCGGTCGCGACCAGCATCCACGAGCGAGCATGGACGCTGGACAACACAACTCCGGTGCCCACCCCGGTCAGCAGCACCGTGCCTGCCTGCGCTTGATGGCGGAGGCGCAACCGGTGCGATTCGGCCCGCCCATACATACCGGTGAATGACCCGAACACGGCGAAGATGATCAGATCCGGCCGTTCGGCAATCAGCAAGACCACGCCGGGAACGACCAGCCCGATGACAACCCGGCACGCGTGGACGTGGTCGTTGTCAGCGGGGCCGAGGCCGACCAATCCGCTTGCCTTCGTCCGAACCGCACACAAGGAAGGTCTCCGATCATCGGTTGCGGGCGGCTCGTTCGTGGTGTCCACACCGGTTGACGGCAGCCCATGGAACATGCGCGCCGCGCCACTGCGGGACTGGTGGAAAGTCTGGACGAAGCGGCACACGCACGTCCAAACGGACTTGCCTACGACGTGATAGGAGCCAGCGATCAGGGCGGTCTGGGGTGGGCGTGATGCGTTTGGAGGGCACACCAATATCCGCCGAGGAATCTCTGGAACCGGCTGCGACCCCTGGGTGATGGCGATTCCGGTCTTCATCGTGGCGTGAGGTCGACCACCCGCTGCAGCTCGTCGGCGCAGGTATCGATGATCGCGGCCAGCAGGGCTTGGGTGCTGGCCGGGCCGACAGAGTGACACGCGGCGCTACGGCGGCGAACGGCGGCGGCATGGGCGGCGGTGGCCGCACGCTGGTCGTCGGCGAGCGCGGTCACGGCGGCGGCGAGGCCGCCGACCGCGTCACGCAGCACGTCGCCGATATCGCCGGCGGTCGTGACGGTGCGCGCCAGGTGCAGCACCGAGCCGGCGAGCAGCGCCAACTGCGCGGCCTGGCGGTCGGCCACCCGGGTCGCGCTGCGCAGCGGCCAGCGGCGCGGACAGACCCGCGCCAACTGTTCGGCGGTGCTGCGGGCGTCGGCCAGCCGCGCCAGGCGTCGGTGCAGCCGAGCCGCGGCCGCCAACGCCCAGTCGGGGTCCGGGGGCGGGGAATCGCCCGTCAGGCGGCCGATCTGGTCGAGAATGTCGCCGAGCGCGGTCAGCATGTCGCGGCGAGCGTCGCGCAGCACGGTCAGCGGATTCTTGGGGAAGACCAGGATGCTGAAGACCACCGCCAAACCGCCGCCGATCAAGGCGTCGTAGAACCGTTCCAGACCGAAGCCGCGGTGCGGGAAGGCCAAGATCAAAATCGCTGACATGACGGTCTGGTTGACGAACATCGGTCGTTGCGCGATGAAACCCTGCCCGATCACCACCGCCACCGACAGCGCGAGCAGCACCACCACGCCCATGGCGATCGGGTCGGTGCCGAGCACGGCGTGCACCCCGGTGCCCAACCCGATCCCCACCGCTACACCGATCATCATTTCGACGGCCAATTCCGCCCGCACCACGTTCGTCGCCCACAGACACACCGCGGCGGCGATCGGGGCGAAGAACGGTTCCGGGTGGCCGAGCACGTCATGGGCGAGGTACCAGGCCAGCCCGGCGGCGAGCGCGGTCTGCGCGATCGGCCACACCACCACACGCAGTAGCCGCTCGGCCGCCGGCCCGATCCGGGCTGTGCGGGCGGGGAGCGCCCCCTTCATGCTGTTACCAAACCGCATTTGCGGCCGACGTGGTAGGCGTTCCAGATTTTGCCAGGTGATATTGGTGAATACGCCAACCGCAAAACCTAGACGCTGCACACCGCCCCTACTACTGTCCCTAGTACATGGGTTCGCCCCGGTACTAGGGGGTTGGTGCAGATGGACCTCGTCGACATCTCGCGGTGGCAATTCGGGATTACGACCGTCTATCACTTCATTTTTGTGCCGCTCACGATCGGTCTGGCGCCGTTGGTGGCGGTCATGCAGACGATCTGGGTGGCCACCGGCACGGCCGCTTGGTATCGACTGACCCGGTTCTTCGGCAAATTGTTCTTGATCAACTTCGCGATCGGGGTGGCCACCGGGATCGTGCAAGAGTTTCAGTTCGGGATGAACTGGAGCGAGTATTCCCGGTTTGTCGGCGACGTCTTCGGCGCACCGCTGGCGATGGAAGGGCTGGCCGCTTTCTTCTTCGAGTCGATCTTTATCGGCTTATGGATCTTCGGCTGGAGTCGGTTGCCGCGGCTGGTGCACTTGGCCTGCATTTGGGTGGTCGCGGTCGCGGTGAACGTCTCGGCGTTCTTCATCATTGCGGCGAACTCGTTTATGCAGCACCCGGTCGGCGCGCATTACAACCCGGCCACCGGGCGCGCCGAACTCGACAGCATCGTCGCATTGCTCACCAACAACACGGCGATCGCGGCGTTCACCCACGTAGTCGCCGGCGCGTGGCTGACGGCCGGGACGTTCGTGGCCGCGGTCTGCTCGTGGCGGATGGTGCGCAAGCCCGGCGCGGAGGAAGCCCGCACCCTGTACCGGCCGGCGATCATCCTGGGCTGTCTGGTGGTGCTGGCGGCGGCGGCCGGCTTGTTCTTCACCGGTGATGTGCAGGGCAAGTTGATGTTCCGCCAGCAGCCGATGAAGATGGCGTCGGCGGAATCGTTGTGTCACACCGAAACCGACCCCAGTTTCTCGATCCTGACCGCAGGAACCCACAACAACTGCGACAGCATCGCCCGGGTGATCGAGGCGCAGTACGTGCTGCCCTTCTTGGCCGAGGGCAAGTTCACCGGCGTCACGCTGGAGGGGGTCAAGGACATCCAGCTGCGCTACGAGCACCAGTACGGGCCGGGGGATTACCGACCGAACCTGTTCGTCACCTACTGGTCGTTCCGTGCGATGGTCGGGCTGCTGGCGGTGCCGCTGCTGTTTTCCCTCGTGGCGCTGTGGCTGACCCGGCGCGGCCGCATCCCCCGCCAGCGCTGGTTCGCCTGGTTCGCGTTGTTGACCATTCCCACCCCGTTCCTGGCCAACAGCGCCGGATGGGTGTTCACCGAGATGGGCCGCCAACCCTGGATCGTGGCCCCCAACCCCACCGGCGACCAATCGATCCGCATCACCGTGCAGCAGGGCGTCTCCGATCACGCGCCCGCCACGGTGGTGATCTCGCTGGTGATGTTCACCCTCGTCTACGCGGTGCTGGCGGTGTTCTGGTTTGAGTTGCTGCGCCGCTACGTCGTCGCCGGCCCCCAAGAGCACGACACCGAGCCGGCGCCGCCCGCGCCGCCGGCTGAGGACGCGGTCGCACCGCTGTCGTTTGCCTACTGAGAGGAGCTGATTCACGGTGGGTTTGCAGCAAGCATGGTTTGTCATCCTCGCCGCGCTGTTTCTGGGCTTCTTCATCCTGGAGGGCTTCGACTTCGGGGTCGGCATGTTGATGGCGCCGCTGGGCCGGGTCGCCAAGGGCGACCCGGAGGCGCATCGCCGGGCGGTGCTCAACACCATCGGGCCGGTGTGGGACGGCAACGAGGTGTGGCTGATCACCGCGGGCGCCGCGATGTTCGCGGCGTTCCCGAACTGGTATGCCACCGTGTTCTCCGCGCTGTATCTGCCGCTGCTGGCGATCCTGTTCGGGCTGATCCTGCGCCCGGTCGCCATCGAATGGCGCGGCAAGATCGACGACGCCCGGTGGCGCAGCTGGGCCGACTTCGGCATCGCGGCCGGCTCCTGGCTGCCCGGGATCCTGTGGGGTGTCGCGTTCGCGATCCTGGTGCGCGGCCTGCCGGTGGACGCCCACCATCGCGTGCACCTCACGTTCGGCGACGTGATCAACCCCTACACGGTGCTCGGTGGCTTGGCGACCGGCGGCCTGTTCGTGTTCTACGGCGCGGTGTTCCTCGTGCTGAAGACCGCCCAGGGGGTCCGCGAGGACGCGTTGCGGTTCGCGACCATCGTGTCGCTGCCGGTGACCGCGGTCGTCGCCGCGTTCGGGCTGTGGACCCAGCTGGCGTACGGAAAGCGGTGGACCTGGCTGGTGTTGGCGGTCGCGGTGGTCGCCCTGTTGGCGGCGGTCGGGCTGGTGTGGCGCCAGTGGGTCGGGTTGAAGGTCATGACAGGCAACCCCCGCGAGGGCTGGACGTTCGTGCTGACCCTGCTGGTCGTGGCCGCGGTGGTGGTGCTGCTGTTCGGCGCGCTGTACCCGAATCTGGTGCCGTCGACCCTGAACCCGCACTGGAGCGTCACCATCTACAACGGGTCGTCGACCCCCTACACCCTGAAGATCATGACGTGGGCCGCGCTGCTGTTCGCCCCGGCGGTCGTGGTGTATCAGGCGTGGACGTACTGGGTGTTTCGTCGACGGATCTCCGCCGAGGCCATTCCCGCCGCAATCGGATTGCCCAGGACCGCAGGAGGTTTACTGCAATGACGACCACATCACCGCAAGAGTCCGCGCCCCGCGGGCCGGCCGCAGCACCCGAGCTGCTGCTGGGTCAGGGCACCCCCGATTCGGCGGCGCCCGGATGCGGACCCGGCGCCGGCGAGCCGAAGCAAAAGGACTACCACCACCCCGCGGCCGGCTACGGCGCCTCCTTCAGCGTGGCCAAGGTGCTGCTGAAGCGCCGCGAGATCCTGGAAGGCCCGCAGGTCATCACCCGGATGAACCACGAGAACGGGGGATTCGACTGCCCCGGCTGTGCCTGGCCCGACGACCGCAAGGGCCTGCGCCTGGACATCTGCGAGAACGGCATCAAGCACTCGACCTGGGAAATGGACCCCAAGCGCGTCGGCCGGGACTTCTTTGCCACCCACAGCGTCGCGGAATTGGCGAGCTGGAGCGACTTCGCGCTGGAGGACGCCGGCCGGCTCACCGAACCCATGGTGTACGACGCCGCCTCGGATCACTACCTACCCATCGACTGGGATGCGGCGTTCGCGCTGGTCGGCGAGACGCTGCGGGGGCTGGATTCCCCCGACCAGGCCGCCTTCTACACCTCCGGGCGCCTCGGCAACGAAGCCACCTTCCTGTATCAGTGGTGGGTTCGCGAGTTCGGCACCAACAACTTCCCGGACTGCTCGAACATGTGCCAGGAGGCCAGCGGGAAGGCGCTGCTGTCCTCGCTGGGCACCGGCAAGGGCACCGTCGACCTGGTCGACTGGGAGAAGGCCGACTGCCTGATCATCATGGGGGTCAACGCGGCCTCCAACACTCCCCGGATGTTGACCGCGCTGGCCGAGGCCTACCGGCGCGGCGCCCAGATCGTGCACATCAATCCGCTCATCGAAGCGGCCGCGACCCGCACGATCGTGCCGCACGAGATGGTCGACATGGCGCTGTTCCGTGCCACCGACATCAGCACCATGAACATCCAGCCGCGGATCGGCGGCGATTTCGCGTTGCTGCGCGGGGTGGCCAAGGCGCTGCTGGAGGCTTCGGTCAACGACCCCGAGGCGATCGACGAGCTATTCATCGAGCGCTACACCCACGGGTTTGCCGAGTACCGGGCGGCCTGCGAGGCGGTGAGCTGGCCGGAGCTCGAGCACCAGTCCGGGGTGCCGGTCGAGCAGATCCACACCCTGGCCCGGATCTACCGGCAGTCCCGGGCCAGCATCATCGCGTGGTGTCTGGGGGTCAGCCAGCACGCCCACGGGCCGGACGCCGTCCGGGAGATCATCAACCTGTTGTTGTTGCGCGGCAACATCGGTCGCGAAGGCGCCGGACCGTGCTGCATCCGCGGGCATTCCAACGTGCAGGGCAACCGGACCTGCGGCATCGACCACCACCCGTCGAAACAGACGCTGGACTACCTCGCCGCCGCCTGCGAGATCGACGTTCCGCGCCACCACGGCCTCGACGTCGTCTCCACCATCCACGCCATGCACCGCGGCGAGGTGAAGGTGTTCGTCGGGATGGGCGGCAACTTCGCGTTGGCCGCGCCCGACACCGCCTACAGCTTCGAGGCGTTGCGCCGCTGCGAACTGACCGTGCAGGTTTCCACCAAACTCAACCGCAGCCACCTGGTGCACGGTCGCCAGGCGCTGATCCTGCCGTGTGTGGCCCGCACCGAGATCGACCGGCAGGGCGGTGTGCCGCAGTCGATTACGGTCGAAGACTCGATGAGCATGGTGCATTTGTCGGTGGGGATGAAGGAGCCGGCGTCCCCGCAGCTGCGCTCCGAACCGGCGATCATCGCCGGGATGGCCAAGGCGACGCTGCCCGCGACGAAAACCCCGTGGGACGACCTGGTGGCCGATTACGATCGGATCCGGGACCGGATGGCCAAGGGCCTGTACGGGTTTGAGGACTTCAACCGCCGGGTGCGGCAGCCGCTGGGCTTCCGTATCCGCCAACCCGCGCGAGAACTGGTGTTTTTGACCAAGTCTGGCCGAGCCGAGTTCTCCGCCGGTCCGCTGCCGGATGTGCTGCCCGCCCAGGGGCGGCTGGTGCTGGGCACGATGCGTTCCCACGACCAGTTCAACACCACCATTTATTCCGACGACGACCGCTACCGCGGGGTGAAGAACCTGCGCACCCTGCTGTTCATGAACGCCGCCGATATGGAGGCATTGGGCATCAAGCAGTTCGACTACATCGACATCACCAGCATCGCCCGGGACGGCAGCCGGCGCAGTGTGTACGGCTACCGGGCGGTGGCCTACAACATTCCGGCCGGCAACGCCGCCGGATATATGCCCGAACTCAACGTGCTGTGCCCGATCGGTGACGTCAACCCGGAAAGCGGTCAACCGGTGATGAAGCACGTGCCGATCGAGGTCACCCACTCCAAGGCCCGGTGAGCATGGGACGGGTCACCGCGCGCCGGCGGGCCAGTCACCTGGCAGCGGGTCACGCCGCCGAGCGGCCCGAGACGCTGGCGGTGGAGGAGCCGCTGGAGATCCGGGTCAACGGCAGCGCGTTAACGGTCACCATGCGCACCCCCGGCTCGGATGTCGAACTCGCGCAGGGATTTCTGCTGACCGAGGGGGTGATCGCGTGCCGCGACGACGTGTTGGCCGCGCGGTACTGCCGCGGCGCCGCGGACGGCGCCAACACCTACAACGTGCTCGATGTGTCGCTGGCCCCCGGCGTGCCGCTGCCCGACGTGGATGTCACCCGCAACTTCTACACCACCTCCTCGTGCGGCATCTGCGGCAAAGCGTCCCTCGACGCGGTGCAGTCGGTCAGCCGGTACTGTCCGGGCGATGACCCGGTCATCGTCGGCAAGGACGCGATCACCGGTATGCCGGATCGACTCCGCGCCGCCCAGAACGTGTTCAACAGCACCGGCGGTCTGCACGGGGCGGCACTGTTCGACGCCGAGACCATGCTGGTGGTCCGTGAGGACATCGGCCGGCACAATGCGGTCGACAAAGTGATCGGTTGGGCGGTCGAACACGACCGGATACCGCTGGCCGGCACCGTGCTGCTGGTCAGCGGGCGCGCGTCCTTCGAATTGACCCAGAAGGCCGTCATGGCCGGTATTCCGGTGCTGGCAGCGGTGTCCGCGCCGTCCTCACTCGCGGTCGACCTGGCCACCCAGTCCGGGTTAACGCTGGTCGCCTTCCTGCGCGGGGACTCGATGAACGTCTACAGCAGGCCCGACCGCATCGTCCGACGGCACGGCCACTGAAATCGACGCGCAAACTGACGCATAGCCCGAATAAACCGGGTTTCGGGAAATTTAGGCGTCGATCTCAGCAGCAATCGGCGCCGGCCGCCTTGTCGACGGCCGGTTTGAGCAATCCGGCCATCGGGCACACCGAGGTGAGGAACGGAACCGAGGAGCGGCAGATGTCCACACGTTTCCAGGTCGGCGACCACGTGCGGTGGAACTCCGAAGCGGGCCACGTCAGCGGCACGATCACCAAGGTGCACACGCAGGACACCGAATACAAGGGGCATAAGCGCCGGGCCAGCCAGGACGAACCGCAGTACGAAATCAAAAGCGATAAGACCGATCACATCGCGATGCACAAGGGATCGGCGCTGGAAAAGATCGACTGACGCCCGGGCCCCGACCATAGTTGCCGGCGCGCCGGTTGCCGGTGCCCCGCGGTCCTGACCTGCGGGTATGCTGGGTCGCGGCGCCGGTTTGTTCCCGGAAGACGACGATCCGCGAAGAGTTCGTCGGCTGGCGACGTCGCTGCATCGGGGCGGGCTGCGTAGCTTTTATCACGAACGCGACGGCACGAATTCCACGAAATTCGAATTCGAAGGCCGGAGCGGCTTCGGGAAAACCGTGAATCCGACCCCAGGAATGAGTAAAACGATGTTCGCTGCCATTTTCATCATGCTGATCGTCTTGGCGCCCGTGTGGATCCCGGCGCTCATCTCCGGTGGCCACGCCCTGGCGAGCAGGAAGCGCGCGGCCCTCGACAGCGCATCGTGATGCAGCGCCTCGCAGACCAGCGTCCCCCGCCAAACGGGACCTTGGCGGAATGGGATGCCCTGTTCGACACACTGCTCGGCCAACTGGCTGCGCTCGCCGGGCGCGTCGGCGAAGCGATCCAGGCTCAGCTGCCCACCTACCGCACCTTGGGCCGCGCGACGCTCGACGACGAAATCGGATTCCAACTGGAGCGGGTCTTACGCTCCGCGCGCGGCCGACGCGCGGCGGTAAGTGACCTCGAACTTGCCGAGCTGACCGCGATCGGTGAAGCACGGGCGCAGCAAGGCGTCCCCGTCGACGAGATGCTGCGGGCCTGGCGGATCGGCATCGAGGTCGTCGTTGCGCACGCGCGGGCAGAGAGCGCGCGACTCGGCATCCGCGATGCCGCCGTGCTGGAGTTCGTGCAGTCGACGCTGGCCTGGTCCGACGTGGCGATGGTGGCCACCGCCGGGGCGCACCGCCGCGCCGAGCTCGCGTTCGGGTTCGCCGAGGAGGAGCAGCGCGCCACGTTCGTGCGCGGCGCGTTGTCCGGCGCCATCCCGGCCGACGAACTCGGCATCCAGGCCAAGGCATACGGGCTTGACCTCACCCGCGACTACGTCGCGGTCCGCGCGTTGCTCAGCGACACCACCTCGCAGCGCAAACTGGAGTGGACGCTGGGTTTTCACGATCCGGCGTCGCGCGGGCTGGGCACCGTCGTTGACGGGTGCGTCGTTGGCTTCCTGAGCCAGCCGCCACCACGCGAGGTCGACGCCGTCGTCGGGATCGGTCCGCCCAAGCCGCTCGGGTTGTTGGCCGAGTCCTACCGGTTGGCGACCCGGGCGCTGACCACGATTCAGGCGTGCGGTCTGCGGGGCGCCTACGACATCGCCTCATTCGGGGTGCGGGCGGCGGTCGCGACCGACGCCGACGTCGGCGATGTGCTGCGGAAGCGCTATCTCGAACCGCTCGCCGAGGGCGGCTCGGCTCGTGAGCTGATCGCCACGGTGCGGGCGTTTCTGGCCTGCGGGATGCACGTCGAACGGGCCGCCACACGGTTGTTCGTCCACCAGAACACCGTGCGCTACCGCCTGGCCCGATTTGAAGAACTGACCGGGGCCAGCCTGCGTGACGCCGAAGTGCTGTTCGGTGTCTGGTGGGCACTACGGGCAGGTCACGACGGTTGTAGTAGCCCCCAAGACGAGATGAGCAATCTCGGAGCGCACTCCGTACGCATCGGTCCCGATCCGGCAGATGCTTAACCGCATGCACGCCATCACCTGAGGAAGCCATGACGACATCGACAGAACAAGCCGAACCGCAACGCGCCACCACCCGCAAGGCCGGGGCCCCGCGGGGTGGGCTGCAGCAACTCATCGCGCGACGCACCGCCGCGCCGACTCAGCTCAGCGGTCCCAACGAGAAGTTCATGCGCTACGTGCAAGACCCCATCTGGAACTTCCTGTGCGACCACTACTTCCGGTTGGAGATCGACGGCTGGCACCGCGTCCCCGCCGAACCGTCGCTGCTGATCGGCATCCATTCCGGCGGTGCCCTGACCATGGACGCGTGGACCCTGGTGCACGCCTGGCAGCGCCGATTCGCCGGCCAGCGGGTCCTGCACGGCACCGCCCACGACGTCTTGATGGCCGCACCACTGCTCGGCGACTACTTCCGGGCGCTGGGGGTGATCCCGGCGTCGCGGGACGGCGTCACCGCCGCGCTGGCCGCCGGACACGACGTGGTCGTGTGGCCCGGCGGCGAACAGGACGCGATGCGCAACTGGCGCCACCGGGATAAGGCATTACTGTTCGGCCGCAAGGGATTCGTCCGTCAGGCCATCCGGTCGGGGGTGCCGATCGTCCCCGTCGCGACGGTGGGCGGCCACGACACCGTCTTCGTGCTGTCCGAAGGCCGGTTTCTGGCCCGCTGGACCGGGCTGGGCAAGCGGCTGCGCGGGGCGACGATGCCGATCATCGCGGGATTCCCGTTCCCGCTGGCCATTGAGGTCTTGCCGGCGCACCTGCCGCTGCCGGCGAAGATCCGCACCGAATTCCTCGACCCCATCGAGGTCGACACCGATCCCGCCCGTGCCGACGACACCGAGTACGTCGACTCGGTGTACGACCAGGTCGAGTGCGCGATCCAGAACGGTGTGGATCGCCTGGCCAAACGTCGCAGCTTCCCGGTACTGGGGTGATGCATCATGACCAGCCTGGCCGCCGGCCTGATCGAGGCCGCCCACCGCCACCCTGACCGAGTGGCGCTGCGCCTCAACGAAGTCGAAATACCGTATACCGGGCTGGACGCGGCCAGCGCCTGCCTGGCCGGCCTGCTGGTTGCGCGGGGACTGCGGCCCGGCGACCGGGTCGCGGTGATGCTGCCCAACGTGCCCTACTTCGCCATCGCGTACTACGCGGTGCTGCGGGCCGGCGGGGTGGTGGTCCCGATGAACGTGCTGTTGAAGGAACGCGAAACGACGTTCTACCTATCCGATTCTCAGGCCACCGCGATCATCGCCTGGCATGAGTTCGCCGCCACCGCCCACGCCGGGGCGGTCGCCGTCGGTGCCGAATGCATCGTGGTGACCCCCGGGCAATTCGAGGAGCTGATCTGCGCGGCCACCCCCGTCGTCGACGCCGTGGCCCGTGACGACCGGGACACCGCCGTGATCCTGTACACCTCGGGGACCACCGGCACCCCCAAGGGCGCCGAGCTAACCCACGCCAACCTGCGCCACAACGTCGCGACCGTCGTCGACATGGTGGATCTCTCGGCGGATGACGTGATCCTCGGCGCCCTGCCACTGTTTCACGCGTTCGGTCAGACCGCCGGTCTCAACGCCACCATCGCCGCCGGCGCCTGCCTGACCCTGATCCCGCGGTTCGACCCGGGCACCGCGCTGTCACTCATCGAGCGCGACCGCGTCACCGTATTCGAAGGCGTCCCGACCATGTTCGCCGCGATGCTGCACGCCGACCAGCGACCGGACACCGGCTCGCTGCGGCTGTGCATCTCCGGTGGCGCCGCGATGCCGGTCGAAGTGATGCGCGGGTTCGAGAACGCCTTCGGCACCATGGTGCTGGAGGGCTACGGGCTGAGCGAAACCTCGCCGGTGGCCTCGTTCAATCACCCCGACCGGGCGCGCAAGCCGGGCTCGATCGGCACGCCGGTGGCCGGTGTGGAGATGAAGCTCGTCGGCGCCGGCACCGAGGGTGTCGGCGAAATCGTCATCCGGGGCCACAACGTGATGAAGGGGTATTGGCGCCGGCCGGAGGCGACCGCCGCGGCGATCGATCCCGACGGCTGGTTTCACACCGGGGATCTGGCCCGGGTGGACGACGACGGCTACTACTTCATCGTCGACCGCTCCAAGGACCTGATCATCCGCGGCGGGTACAACGTCTACCCGCGCGAGATCGAAGAGGTGCTCTACGAGCATCCCGCGGTGCGCGAGGCGGCGGTGGTCGGCGTGCCCGACGACCTGCTCGGCGAAGAGGTGGGCGCCGCGATCACGCTGAAGTCCGGGGCCGCGGCGGACGCGTCAGCAATCCGCGACTACGTCAGGGAGCGGGTTGCCGGCTACAAATACCCGCGGCGCATCTGGTTCGTCGATGAGCTGCCGAAGGGCCCGACCGGCAAGATCCTCAAACGCGACATCAGCGTCCCCGCCAAGCCGGTGGAGGCGTCATGAAAACCGTTGTGACACAACAATTGTGGCTGCAAGAATCCGGGCGCTCACGTGACCCGACGTGACCGCGACGCACTCGCCAGATGGCGTCAATCATTGACCTCGATCCCCCCACCGTCAAGGCGTCTGCGGCGCACACTGAACACCAGCCGGCAGCAAAAGGAGCGACCATGACAACCCTCGACCAACAAGACCTCGACAACGTCGACCTGGCCGAACCGAGTGTGTGGGACGACGGGCCGCCGTGGGATCTCTTCGCCAGGATGCAGCGCGAGGCGCCGGCGCATTTCAGCCCGCAACGCAATGCGCCCGACGAGGGTGGTTTCTGGTCGATCACCCGCTTCGACGACGTGCGCGCCGTGAGCCGGGACCACAAAACCTTCTCCTCCGAACGCCGCGGCATCTTTCTTCTCGACGACATCGGGGTGCCGCTGGCGGTGCAGCAGTCACAGATGATCTCGATCGATCCACCCCGCCACAACCGGCTCAAGGCGCTGGCCATCAAGGCGTTCACGCCGCAACGTGTGGCCGAACACGAAGAGCACATCAAGCAGATCATCGACCATGTTTTTGACCGCGTCGCCGACAAGGAGCAATTCGACCTGGTCGCCGACGTCGCCCGCGCCGTCCCGGCGCGGGTGGCCGGTTCGCTGCTCGGCACCCCGGCCGAAGACGACGAGAAACTGGTGCACTGGACGAACGTCTTCACCGCGTTCGAAGACCCGGCGATCCGCGAGCAATGGTCCGACACGGCGGCGGTGCTCCAGGAAATCATCGGCTACGTCATGGGGCAAGTCGAGGAGCGCCGGCAGTCGCCACGCGATGATCTGGTGAGCGCGTTGATGGATGCCGAGGTCGACGGCGAGCGACTCAACGAGATTGAGCTCGGTACGTTCTTCATCCTGCTGATGTCGGCGGCGAACGACTCCACCCGGGCCACCTACAGCGCGACGATGCTGCACCTGCTGCAGGATCCGGAGTTGCGTGCCCTGCTCAGCGAGCGTCCAGAGTTGATCCCGGCGGCCGTGGAGGAGGGGCTGCGCTGCTACCCCGCGTTCTCCTTCATGGGGCGCGCGGCCACCCGCGACGTCGAACTGCACGGCAAGACGATCAAGGAAAACGACCGGCTGCTGCTGTGGTACCTGGCGTCCAACCGCGACGAGACCGCCTTCCCGGACCCGCACACCTTCGACATCACCCGTGAGGGGCTCGCCGACAAACACCAGGCGTTCGGCGGCCGCGGTCGGCACTTTTGCCTGGGCGCCAACCTGGCCCGCCTCGAGCTGAAGCTGTGGATTCAGCGGACCCTGGAACGCTTCCCGGATCTCGCGCTCGACGGCGAACCGACCCGGGTGCGGGCGCTGTTCCTCAACCAGTTCAAGTCGATCCCGGTGCGGAGAACGTCGTGACCGCCACGGCCGAGACCCGAGCCCGGCCCGCCTACCGGGAGGTCGAACTCGATGTCGAGGTGCGGCGCCGCGACACCGTCTCCGACGGTGTCGTCGCCCTCACCCTCGCCGACCCGACCGGCGCGGACCTGCCGGAGTGGGCGCCGGGCGCGCACATCGACCTGCTGCTGACGCCGTCGCTGGTGCGGCAGTACTCGCTGTGCGGCGACACCGCCAACCGCGGCGAATGGCAGGTCGGGGTGCTGCTGGATCCCAACAGCCGCGGCGGATCCCAGTTCGTCCACGACAAACTCCACGAAGGCGCCGCGGTGCGGGTGCGCGGCCCGCGCAACCACTTCCCGCTGGTGGGCTCACCGCGCTACCTGTTCATCGCCGGCGGCATCGGCATCACCCCGATGCTGCCGATGATCGCGGCGGTGCACGCCATCGGCGCCGACTGGCGGCTGCTCTACGGCGGCCGCAGCCGGGCGTCGATGGCGTTCGTCGACGACCTGCGACGTTACGGCGACCGGGTGACGTTGTGTGCACGGGATGCCCAGGACGGGGCGAACTTCCGGGCAAGCCTCGACTCCGTTTTGGCGCAGCCGAGCGAGAACACCCTGGTGTACTGCTGCGGGCCCGAAGGATTGTTGACCGCGGTCGAAACCGGGTGCGGCCACTGGCCCGACGAAACCCTGCACATCGAACGGTTCTCCGCCAAGGCGCTCGAGGAACCGTCACCGGACGCGTTGGCGACCTTCGAGGTCGAATGCCAACGCTCCGGGGTCACCGTCACGGTCACGCCGGACAAATCGATCTACCAGGCCTGCGAAGACGCCGGCGTCGACGTGCTCGGCTCCTGCATGGAAGGGGTCTGCGGCACCTGCGAATGCGATGTGCTGGAGGGCGAACCCGACCACCGGGACTCGGTGCTCAACGACGCCGAAAAGGCCCGCAACGACGTCATCATGACCTGCGTGTCCCGGTCCCGCTCGGAAAGGCTGGTACTCGACCTATGAGACCCAACTATCCCTACAACTGTTGGTATGTGGCCGCTGTCAGTGACGAGGTCGGGCAGGGCTTGCTGGCGCGCCGGCTGCTGGACATCCCGGTGCTGCTGTATCGGCGCGGCTCCGGGGCGGTGGTCGCCATGGAGGACCGCTGCATTCACCGGGCCTACCCGCTGTCGGCCGGCCGCCGCGACGGCGACCGGGTGATCTGCGGTTACCACGGCTTCGGCTATGACCCCGACGGCTGCCTGGTCGACGTCCCCTCGCAGGAGAACGTGCCGCCCGGCGCTCGGGTGCGCAGCTACCCGGTGCACGAGCAGGCGCCGTTCGTGTGGATCTGGCTCGGTGACCCGGGTGCCGCGGCGCTGCGGCCGCCGCCCCGGGTGCCGTGGTACGCCGACGGTTCCGGCTGGGCCGGCACCACCGAGGCGTTGCGCATCGACGCGAACTACCTGTTGCTGCACGAGCACTACCTCGACCTGACCGACGTGTTCGTGATGCACCCGGAGGTGGTGCCACCCGACATCGAGGTGCTGCCCCAACTCGATGAGGTCGAGGTCTCCGAACGCTCGGTGTCCTACACCCGGACGACCCCGCCCAGCCGGCTGGCCGCCTGGGAGGCCGAGATCACCGGCCTGCCCGTCGACACCACCGGCACCCGACGCGAGGAAGGAACGTTCGTCTCACCCGGACTACATGTGCAGCATTACGTCATCGATCCCGACGCCGGGAAAACCCATGAGCTGCTGCGGATTCAGGGCTTCACTCCCGAATCCCCCGAGGCGACCCACGTCTTTCTGCAGATGGCCCGCAATTTCGCGACCGATGATGAGCGGGTCGCGGAATTCCTGCGCACCATGTTCCACGAGTGGGCGATGCGGGACTCCGTGGTGCTGGAAACCATTCAGGACCGGCTCAGCCAGCGCGGCGAGCCGCGCCGCGACATCAACGTGAAAGCCGACCGGGCCGCGGTGCGGGCGCGCCGCATCGCCATGGAGATGGTCGACGAGGAATCCGGTCGCTTCGTGCTGAGTTGGACGCCATGACCGCGACCATGACCCAGCTCGACGCGCTCGCGGCCCGAGTGGAGGCCGCCGACCCGCATGCCCGCATGGAGGTCACCAACGCGATGACCGGCCGGCCGCTGGGCACCGTCCCGCGGTGCACCGCCGCCGATGTCGCCACGGCGGCCCAGCGGGCCCGCGCGGTGCAGGCGGCGTGGGCCGCCCGCCCGATCCGCGACCGGGCAAACGTGTTGCGGCGCTTCCACGATCTGGTGCTCAAACGCCAGGACGAAGTCCTGGACCTGATTCAGCTGGAGAACGGCAAGGCCCGCCGGCACGCGTTTGAAGAAATCCTCGACGTCTGCCTGACCGCCCGCTACTACGCGAACACCGCCGCCGGCTACCTGGGCCCCAAACGCCGGCAGGGCGTGCAGCTGGCGCTCACCAAGGTGACCGAACTGCACCACCCCAAGGGCCTGGTGGGCATCATCTCGCCGTGGAACTACCCGCTGACCCTGGGCATCAGCGATGCGCTGCCCGCCCTCGTCGCCGGCAACGCCGTGTTGGCCAAACCCGATCAGCAGACCCCGTTTTCGGCGTTGTGGGCGGTGACGCTGCTGGAGGCGGCCGGGATGCCGCCGGGATTGGTGCAGGTGGTCACCGGATCCGGCTCCGAGCTGGGCACCCCGATCATCGACCACTCCGATTATTTGATGTTCACCGGGTCCACGGCGGTGGGGCGCATCGTCGCCGGCCAGGCCGGGGAGCGGCTGATCGACTGCTCGATGGAACTGGGTGGGAAAAACGCCCTGCTGGTCCTCGACGACGCCAACGTCACCAAGGCGGTGACCGGCGCCATCCGCGCGGCGTTCTCCAACACCGGGCAGCTGTGCATTTCGGTGGAACGCATCTATGTTCCGGTGACGCTGTGGGATGACTTCACGACCCGGTTCGCCGCCGCCGCCAAGGCGATGAAACTCTCGGCGGCCCTGGACTACTCGGCGGATATGGGCTCGCTGATCTCGGAGAAGCAGCTCAAGACGGTCACCGGTCACGTCGAGGACGCGGTGGCCAAGGGCGCCACCGTGCTGGCTGGCGGTCGGGCCCGCCCAGACCTCGGCCCGTACTTCTACGAACCCACCATCCTGTCCGGGGTCAGCGACGACATGACCGCGTTCGCCGAGGAGACGTTCGGCCCCGTCGTCTCGCTGTACCGCGTCGACAGCGAAGAGGAGGCGATCGAGCGCGCCAACGACAGCGCCTACGGCCTCAACTTCAGCGTCTGGACCGCCGACCCGAAGCGCGGCCGCCGCGTCGCGGCGCGGCTGCAGGCGGGCACCGTCAACGTCAACGAGGCCTACGCCGCCGCGTGGGCGTCGGTCGACGCGCCGATGGGCGGCATGAAGGCCTCCGGCCTGGGGCGTCGGCACGGCGAACACGGCATCCTCAAATACACCGAACCGCAAACGATTGCCACCGAGCGGCTGCTGCCGGTCGGTGCGCCGACCTGGCTGGAGCCGGGCCGCTACGCGCGGGTCATGACCACCGGACTGCGGGCGCTGAAGCGACTGCCCGGCGTCAAATAGGAGAGCACACATGTCCAACCAATTCGACTACGACGTTCTGGTGATCGGATCCGGTTTCGGCGGCAGCGTCACCGCGCTGCGGCTGACGGAGAAGGGCTACCGGGTCGGCGTGCTGGAGGCGGGTCGGCGTTTCACCGACGATCAGTTCGCGAAAACCAGCTGGGATCTGCGCAACTTCGTGTGGGCACCGAAACTGGGCTGTTTCGGCATCCAGCGCATCCATCTGCTGCGGGATTGCGTGATCCTGGCCGGCGCGGGCGTCGGCGGCGGGTCGCTGAACTACGCCAACACCCTGTACAAGCCGCCCGCCCCGTTCTTCAACGATCCGCAGTGGCGGCACATCACCGACTGGGAAGACGAACTGACGCCCTACTACGAGCAGGGCCAGCGCATGCTCGGCGTGGTGCGCAACCCGCATATGACCCCGGCCGACGAGATCGTCAAAGCGGTCGCCGACGACATGGGGGTGGGTGACACCTTCATCCAGACACCGGTCGGCGTGTTCTTCGGCGAACCCGGTAAAACCGTCGCCGACCCGTTCTTCGGCGGCGCCGGGCCCGAGCGGACCGGCTGCGTGGAATGCGGCGAATGCATGGTCGGGTGTCGGTACGGCGCCAAGAACACGTTGGTGAAGAATTATCTCGGCCTCGCCGAACGAGCCGGCGCCACAGTGCATCCGCTGACCACCGTCACCGCACTGCAGCCCGGCGCCGACGCGGGATGGCGCGTCGACACGGTGCGGACCGGCGCGCTGCTGCGCAAGAACCGCCGAACCTACACCGCGCGGTTTGTGGTGCTGGCCGCCGGCACCTGGGGCACCCAGAACCTGCTGCACAAGATGAAGGACACCGGCACCCTGCCCCGGTTGTCCGACCGGCTCGGCATGCTCACCCGGACCAACTCCGAGTCGATCCTCGGCGCGATGAAGTACAAGGTCGACCCCGCCCTGGACCTCACCAAGGGGGTGGCGATCACCTCTTCGTTCCACCCGTCGGGCGACACCCACATCGAACCGGTGCGCTACGGCAAGGGCTCTAATGCGATGGGGCTGCTGCAAACCCTGATGACCGACGGCGGTGGACGCTGGCCGCGCTGGCTGAAGTTCCTCGGTGTGGCGGCGAAAAACCCGGTCGCGCTGCTGCGCGTGCTGGCCGTCAGGAATTGGAGCGAACGCACCGTCATCGCCCTGGTGATGCAGCACCTGGACAACTCGATCACCACCTTCACCAAGCGTGGCCTGCGCGGGCGTCACCTGTCCAGCAAGCAAGGCCACGGCCAACCCAACCCGACGTGGATCCCGGAAGGCAACGAGGCGACCCGCCGGATCGCGGACAAGATCGGCGGCGTCACCGCCGGCACCTGGGGCGAGCTGTTCAACATTCCGCTCACCGCGCACTTCCTCGGCGGCTGCGCCATCGGCGCCGATCGCGAACACGGTGTCATCGACCCCTACCACCGGGTGTACGGCTATCCCACCCTCAGCGTCGTCGACGGCTCGGCGGTGTCGGCCAACCTGGGGGTGAATCCCGCGTTGACGATCTCCGCGCAAGCCGAGCGCGCTGCCGCGATGTGGCCGAACTACGGGGAAGCCGACCCACGACCCGAACAGGGCCAGGGTTACCGCCGGGTGCCGCCGATCGCCCCGAACAACCCGGTGGTGCCCGAGGGCGCCCCCGGTGCGTTGCGGCTCCCCATCGTCGAAATCCGCTCGCGGGGCACCGATTCGCCACGAACACCGGGCGCCGGTGTGGCATGAGAAGAACACACCGCCTGCCGGAGCGGATGCGCGGCCCGCCCTGACGCCGCCAAAGTTCCACCGAACACCGAACATCCACCGACATCGTGCATACAGCTAGACCTGCCGGGAGGGGCCCGGCGCAACGAAAGGAAAGTCCACAATGGCAAATCCAAGCGTCTTCAATCTCGTGTCGAAGCTACTCGACAACACCAAAGAGTTCGTCGACGATTTGCTCGAAAAGGCCGAGGAAATCGAGACGGATGTCACCGACATGGCCGGAGATACAAAGGATTCGAGCATCGAAGCGCTGCGCGCACGTTCGAAGAGCTTGAACGAGCAGATCGAGAAGCTGGCCAAGGTCGAGGAGAGCAAGGCCAAAAAGGCAACGGCCAAGAAGTAGCAGCTCCATCCCTGATCCCTACTCCAGCGTGCCAGGGTGGGGATCAGGGGTTGGGTTGGCACATGCGGCTATCGGTCGCAGTGCCGTAGACTGTGATGTGGCGCACACCCGATAGCGGGGAACGAGATGAGTAGTCCAGGCTCGGAAGAACGCAAAACGCCGGAAGCGGCATCGCTTCTGGGCGACCTGAACCTGGAATCGCTCGGCGAATTGGGCACGTCGGTGATTCTGATCCGGAACCTCGCGACAGAGATAGTCAACGCGGTCGAGCACGTGCGCGGCGCGACGACAAGCGTGTGGAATGCACTGACCTTGTTGCGTTATCCAGACAACGCGGGTGATAGGCCCGGCGGATCGGGGAACCCGCTGGGCAATGTCGCCGGACTGCTGGGCGGCCACGTGGGGCAGGGCCCGGTGGGTGACTTGTTGAATCCTCTGGGTGTGGTCGGCCGGTCCGGCAGCGCGGCGGACATCCGCAGGTTACTGAACTTTCCAGCCGGAACGAGCGGCTCGGAGCCCGAATCGGCGGGCGACCGCGGTCCGCAGAACCCGGTGGGCGTACTGACCGACGCGGTGAACGACGTGTTAGGGGGGACCGGGGGTCGGGAAAAGCAACGGCCGGAGCCGGAGAAGTCGCCGGGCACGTCGAAATCCAGTACCGCACCGCCGCCCGGCGCCAATGGTTCGGCCACCGATGCCCCCGCCGCGAACGGGCCGGCACCGCCCGTGCGACCACCGGATAACCTCGTCACCGCGCTGCTGGGCGCCAATCCGGCCACCGAGGTGTTGGGCAGGGCTATCGATACGGTCACCCAGCCGGTCCAACCGGTCATCGAGCAAGTCGGCGAAGGACTGCGGCAGGTCGCCACGGGTCCGTTGACCGGTGTGAAGGACGTCCTCGACAGGGTTGTCGGAACGGGGGCACGCTACGAGACGGACGCGTTGCGGAAGCGCGGTAACGCATTGATCGGGATCTCCTACAGACCGGAGCTGCAGCGGCGCGACGTGCACCCGTCGTTCGCCCGCATCCTCGACGAGCTGCTTCCCGACGAGGCGCGGATCCTGCGCTTCCTGGGCGTGGCCGGCCCCCAACCGTTGCTCGACGTTCGAACCAAGACGCTGTTTCAAGTGGGTTCGGTGCTGTTAGCCGGGGACGTCAGCATGGTCGCATCGATGGCGGGATGCCATTGGCCCGACCGGGATCACCATTACTTCGCCAATCTCAACCGGCTGGGATTGGTCGACCTGTCGCGCGAACCGGTGGACGACTATCGCCGGTACGCATTGTTAGAGGTGCAACCGGCGGCGTTGCATGCGATCGAAAGCGGGGAGCGGACGATCACGATTTACCGGAGTATCGGGCTGACCGCGTTCGGTCGACAATTCATCGACGTGTGTATCGATACCGAAGGCTATAACGCGGGCGGCTGGGACAGCGACGGCCGGCAAGACAGAATCCGCGGCGCGTCCTGATTTCACCAGCCGAACAGCAGCAGATGGACGGCGCCGACCACGATGCCCAGCAGCCCGCCGTGGACGTAGAGCAGCCAGGCATCCTGCTCGATCGCCGTGTAGAGCATTTCACCGAACTCGGCCGGAGGCAGGGCACGGAACCGCTCGGTCGCGAAGGCCTCGATCTTTTTGGCCTTCTCCTCGTTGAACTCTTTCGAGTAGAACACTTCCGGCGCGAAATTGACGAACTCCGCACTGGCCCGCTGCTGCAGTGAATCGAGATTCACCAGACCCAGCGTGTGGGCCACGCTGGACACCACCGGAGTCAGAATCCCGGTGACCTCCTCGGAAACCACCTCCCCGATAAAAGCCGCGGTTTTGTCGCCGCTGGCACCGAAAAGCAGCTCCCGCGAGAAGTTGGTCACGGTGAGCACTTCGGTCGACAGCATGTGCGCAAACTGGGCCGCCGCTTCGTGCTGGCGTTTGGGCAATAGACCTTGCTTCCACAGGTACCTGTACCGCGGCTGCGGTTCACCGGGCTCGAACACGACCTTGATCGCCAAGATGTTGACAATCACCCCGATGAGGGCGGCGCCGCCGAGGACCATGCACCACGCCGGGATCGCGCTCAGCACCGGTGGGTGATACTCGCGCACGAACGTCAGATACAGCGCCAGCGGGAAACCGAACACAAAACCCAGCGCGCCGATGCGCACCATGAACCGCAGTTCCGGGCCGCCAAATCCCTGGAAAATATCGCACAAGATCCCGGGATTGCTGCGCAGGTAATTGACCGTCATCAGCTTGACGTTGAGCAGGTCGTCGATGTGCTCGCCGATCTTGGCAAACGCCTTCCGGGATATCGCCGGCAGCCGCTCATCGATCGTGGCGAGCACCGCGTCGCGGGCCGGTTGCGGCAGCACCTGCCACAGCAGCGAATGTTCCTTCTCCAGCACATCGGTGGCGAGCTGGCGAATATTCGGCCGCGCCGCTTTCGAGAGCTGTTCCGCCAGGACATCCGGTTCGAGCTCCTGGTAGAAATCCGCGATGCCGCCGATCCGGAAAATGGACTTGTCCACGATCAAGCTGGCCATCTTCTCGGCCCGACAGGGGATGAAGCCCTGGAAGCCCAAAACGCCGTTGGGCGCAAAGATCGGCAGGATCTGCACCTTGCGGGGCAGCAGCGGAAAGATCGTCTTGAGTCCGCGCATGTGAAACCCGGTGAAATGAACCGGCGCGAAGAGCATCAGCACCCCGGTCCAGTTCGTGATCAGGCCGGCGATGGCGCTGAAGATCGGGATACTGACGAGGTCGACGATGAACTGCGATTGGCCGGTCAGCTCTTCCCAGTCGATAAACGACGACGCGGTGATCAGCTCGTTCATTGCACCCGTACCCATCGGGATTTCGCACCCTGAAAATCACATCGTAGCGTGACGAACTCCCGCTCGGTTGTCGTCCGGAGACAAAGATGGAGCCAGACTTGGTCGGCTGACAACATGACGCACTACGACTGGGCTCAGTAGCTTCATGCACACCGCACCGCCGGAATGCGCGCCGAATTCGAACATTCCGTTATGCCCAGAAAGTGAGCGAATCATGTTCTGGTCGTACCGCGTGGCTCGCCGATGGGTCGTCTCGCTACCCGCGTACCTCGCGTTCGGGATGCGGGTGGCAGACACGGCGACGCCATTACTGTTGCGCCGGAACGGTGTTCGCTATCGGCGGCAAGGATTCGACAACTCAACCGCGGTCAGTGTGCGCGATAGTCACGGTGTCTTCGCGGTGTCGTGGGACCTCGACGTTTGACGATCCGCTGAGGAACCGACCAGCAGTGCCTGCGGCGCTTCGGCTTTCATCCGCATCCGCAGCCAGGACACCTGGACGGAGATCTGCCGACCGCAGTGGTTCACCTGGGCGATGAGGTCTCGGTCCCGGGCGCCGTGGGCGGCCTGACCGACCAGCGTCCAGGTGATATCGACCAGGTTGGCCAGCTGGTAGAGGTCCTGCAGGTCCCGTAGCAGGCCGACCGGGCCGCCTCGAGTTGCGGTCAGACCTTTCGGGTGAAGGCGTTCGGGCTCGGGCTCGACGACGTGCGCGTAGCGCTCGACGCTGGCTACCAGCGCCGAGCCGTGTGCATCGCATTCCCGGGCGAAGCTCTGGCACATGTAATACACGTCGAAATCGAGCTGGTGGCCGGAGGCAACCTGCCGGTAGGACTCGGCGAGCATGTTCTCGGCGCCGTGTAGCAAGGTCAGGTAGGTCGTCAGGTACATGATCATCACCGATCGAGGGTGGCGGGTGCCGACGCGGTGTGGATGGGGGCGGGTGCCGGGCCGTCGCCGTCACGTACCCGCTCCAGGTCAACGGCAGCGACCTTGAACTCCGGCTGCTTGGAGATCGGGTCCCACGCGGACAGGGTGAGCTCGTTGGCTGCGGTGCCACCGTAATGCCAGGGCGCGAAGACGATCCCGGCGCGCACATGGGAGACCCGTGCGGGTGCCTCGATGCTGCCGCGACGCGAGGTGACGCGCACGATGTCGCCCTCCCCGATGCCCAAGCGCTGCGCGTCCTGTCGGGACACCTCCAGCCACATCGCCGGTGCGGCCCGCTGCAGTTGCGGTGACCGGGCGGTCTTGGTGCGGGTGTGCCAGTGGTATACGGTGCGGCCGGTGGTCAGCCGCAGCGGGTACCGCTCGTCGGGCTGCTCGAAGGCGGGCTCATATGGTGTGGTCTTGAGGATCGCCCGCCCATCCGGCCGACAAGCCCGAAATTCCGTCTCGCTCACCGCCGCTCCGGTGGCCAGGTCGTGGCCATACGTCTCGCATGAATCCGGGTCGGTCGGGAAGTTCCCGTCGGTGTAAAGCCGTTCGGTGCCCGCCGGGGTGTCGGCGGTGCACGGCCACTGGATGCCGCCACGCTCGTGCAGCAGGGCATAGCTCAAACCGGTGTAGTCCACCGGCCGGCCGGCGCTGCATTGTTTCCATGCCTCGAAGGCCTGCTCCGGCTCCTCCCACGGGGGCAGGGGCCGCCCGTCTTTGTCGGCTAGTGCCATCCGGCGGGCATAGTCGATCCAGATCTCCAGATCGCCGCGAGCCTGCCCGGGTGGGTCGACGGCCCGTTCGGACAGGTGCACGGTGCGGTCCACGTTGGTGTGGGTGCCGGTCTTCTCACCCCACAGCGCGGCCGGCAAGACGACGTCGGCCAGCTCGGTGGTCTCGGTGCGGTAACCGTCGGAGACCACGACGAAACACTGGTCGCCGGAAAGAATCCGCCGAACCCGGGCGAGGTCGGGCATCGACACCGCGGGATTGGTGCCGGCAATCCACAGGAACCCGATCGAGCCCTGCTCGGCGTAGCGGAACATCGTCATCGCGTCGGTCGGCGGGGCCCAGTGCGGGATCACGATCGGATCGACGTTCCACAGTTCAGCGAGTTCGCGCACGTGTTCGGGGTTTTCCCAGTTGCGGAAGCCGGGCAGCGCCGGGCCGCAACCGGCTTCCCGGTTGTTCTCCGCCGAGGGCTGACCGTTCATCTGCAGGATCCCCGCGCCGGGCCGGCCCAGCATGCCCCGCAGCAAGTGCAGGTTGTTGACTTGGCAGGACGCGGCGGTGGCCTGGTGCGACTGGTAAAAACCCATCGAGCAGGTCGACACCACCCGTTGGCTGGTGCCGAAGATCTCCGCGGCCCGACGGATATCGTCGGCCGGCACACCGCAGATATCGGCGGCCCACTCCGGGGTCGCGTCCCGGGTCATGCGGGCGAGCGCGTCGAAACCGATGGTGTGCGCGGCAACATATCTCTCGTCGACAAATCCGCGTGTTATTTGCTCGCGCACCAGGGCGTTCATCAACGCCAGGTTGGTGCCATTGCGGATCGGCAGATGGACGGTGGCCCGTTCGGCCACATTGGTGCGTCGCGGGTCGACGCAGACCAGCTGCGGCGGGTCCGGACCGTCCAACCTGTCGAGCATCCGGGCCCACAGCACGGTTTGGGTCTCGGCGACGTTGTGCCCGAACAAGAACACGGCGTCGCAGGAGTCGATGTCGGTGTAGGAGCCAGGCTGCCCGTCACAGCCGAAGCTTTCCTGGAACGCGGCCGATGCGGTAGCCGTGCACCACCGGGTGTTGCCGTCCATGTGCGGCGTACCCAACCCCGCCTTCCCGATGACCGCCAGCGTGTAGTACTCCTCGATCATCAGCTGGCCGGAGGTGAAGAAGCCGTGCGAGAGGGGGCCTTTCGCGTCGAGCAGGGTGCGGGACCGCTCCACGATCTGCGTCATCGCGGTGTCCCAGTCCGTTTCGACCAGTCGGCCACGTTGGCGGATCAGCGGAACCGTGAGCCTGTCGCGTTGCTCGCCCTGCCAGCCGTACAACCCCTTCGGGCCCAGCCGGCCGTGGTTGACGCGGTCCTCCGCGCGTCCCCGGACGCCGACCATCCGACCGTCGCGGACCGCGATCTCCAGTCCGCAGCCGTTGGAGCACAGGAGGCACGCACCGCGCACCCAGCGCTCGATCTCGGATGCGGTGACCCCGTCGGCCAGGTATTCATCGACCCGTACCGGCCACGCCGTGCCGGACGCGTGGGGCGTTCGTGCGCCCCATATGTCGGCGATTCGGTCGGGAGGCAAGCTATTTCAGATTCGCGCGGACACCGTCTTCGATTCTCTTGCCGATGTCGGGATCGATATTGCGCCAGTATTCGAATACTCGCGACAGCACGGGCTCTTTGACGCCGGCGGAGACGTGACTCACGACGTTGTGCACCAAGCGCTCGCGTTCCGCGTCGTCCATCACGTCGCGGACCAAGGCGCCGGCCTGACCCCAGTCGTCGTCGTCGGGACGCAGGGTGTAGGCAGCGCGCACCATCATTCCTCCGTCGGCGGCCCAACGCACCACCGACGCCCGATCGGGATCGGCTTTCGGCCCACCGTAGGAATTGGGTGCATACACCGGGTCGGTGGAGGGGACAAAGCGCATCTGCCCGTCCTTGGAATAGCTGTGCACCGGGCACTTCGGGGCGTTGACCGGGAGCTGGTTGTGGTTGGCCCCGACCCGGTAGCGGTGCGCGTCGGCGTAGGCGAAACTGCGCCCGAGCAACAGCTTGTCCGGGCTCAGTCCGATGCCCGGAACCAGCGCGTGCGGCGCGAAGGTGGCCTGCTCGACCTCGGTGTGGTGGTCGGTGAAGTTGCGGTCGAGCGTCAATTTGCCCAGGTCGATGAGCGGGTAGTCGGCGTGCGGCCACACCTTGGTCACGTCGAACGGGTTGAGCCGGTAGCTTTTGGCCTCCTCGACCGGCATGATTTGCACCTTCACCGACCAACTCGGGTACTCCCCGCGCTCGATCGCGTCATGCAGGTCGCGCATCCCGTAGTCCGAGTCCGTACCGGCCAACTGCTCGCCTTCTTCTTGGGTTAACCACTCGATGCCCTGATCGGTCTTGAAGTGAAACTTCACCCAACAGATCTCCCCAGCGGCGTTGAGCCAACTGAACGCGTGCAGGCCAAAGCCATCCATGTTCCGAAACGTCTTAGGGATACCCCGATCGCTCATAATCATGGTCACCTGATGAGCCGACTCGGGGGAGAGCGTCCAAAAATCCCACTGCATGTTGTGGTCATGACAACCGTTGTTCGCCCGGGTCTTGGCCGAGCGGACCATCTGCGGAAACTTGATCGGGTCGCGGATGACAAAGACCGGAAAGTCCAGGCCGACGATGTCCAGGTTGCCCTCGGAGGTGTAGAACTTCACCGAGAATCCCCGGGTGTCCCGCACGGTGTCGGCGCTGCCGCGCTCACCGGCGTTCCCCGACAGCCGTACAAACACCTCGGTCTTGGCGCCCGGCTGGAACACCGCCGCCTTCGTGTAGGCGCTCAGGTCATTGGTGACCTCGAAGCGGCCGAAGGCGCCGGTCCCCTTGGCGTGCGGCTGACGCTCGGGTACCCGCTCCCGATTGAACGCCGCCAACTGCTCGATCAGGTAGAAATCCTGCAACAGGAGCGGCCCATCGGGGCCCAGCGATAAGGAGTGCTCGTCGCTGGGAGCCGGAGCACCCGCATTCGTCGTCGTGTAGTTATCCGTCATCAGTGCCGCTCCTAGGGTTGGTCGGGCAGGCGTCCCCTTTCGTCGGGCAGACGGTGGATGTCGCGGATGCCACCGACCTAGCCAGCGGACCGGGGTGTGACCCATTATTCGCCGGGGCGGGGCGGGGAGCGCCGTCATTGACGAATGTTGTGGTGGCAGCCGAAAACGTCGCGCGAACCCTGTGGTAACGACCAAACCGGCGGGCAGTGCCGCACCCTTGTGCGCCTCACGAGCAGGTGGCCGGGCCGGGTAGCTCGCCGGTCCCGCGAGATTGAAGCCACGCAGGGGTCCACTCGCACATTTGCTGCATGGTTTCAATCTCGCGGCTTGGTGATGACTTCGGTGTGCGACACCCACGCCGCATATTCCGCAAACGATGGTCGAAACGTGGAATTAATACTTAATTGCGGATAAGCGCGCACCCCCACGTACGGGCGGGTGCCCAGGCTGAACCCCGGATCCCCAAAGGCTCGCTGTCGTAACAACTTCGCGCGGCGCGTTCCGCCAGCGCGGAGACAGCACGACCACGATCCGCAACTGCGTGAGATTATCGGTCTTTGTCCAATAACTGCGGAATTTGGTCGGTGTCACAGCATATCGCCGCCAATCTGAGCAATTCTCACAACATTGACCAATGCGGTTTCGTCCGCCGTTTATCGGGCGAATAATGACCCCTAGCCCGGTTCCCGCTGACTCGTCGACGACAGCTGGCGCGCGTCGATTACCCGCCACCAGGGAGGGCGACAGCGATCCCGAACCCGCACGAGGAGGCACGATGAGCACCAAGACGCAGGCCTATCCGACCGCGAACGGCAGACGCTTCACCCTGGATGTGCCGCCCGCCGCGCTGGCGGCGTCGCGGGCGGATCCCCACGGAGACAACGACATCCCGCCCTACATGGACTATCAGCACACCGACCGGCTGGACAACTTCACCGTGATGGAGGTCGCCGGCAAGAGCCGCTGCCACGGCATGCACCTGGAGGGCCTGGCCTACCCGATCACCCCGATCGGAATGCATTACCTGCTCATCCACTACGACATCCCCTACATCGACGAGAAGAGCTACCAGGTCAAGGTCGACGGCCTGGTGAAAAAGAAGCTGACCCTGGACATGGACAAGCTGCGCAGCATGCCGAAGGTCACCATCCCGGCCACGATGGAATGCTGCGGCAACGGCCGGGCCAGCCAGAAATGGCGGCTGTGGGCGCACGTGCCGTGGAACCACGACGCGATCGGGACCGCCGAGTGGACCGGCACGCCGCTGCGCGGGGTGCTCGAGGAAGCCGGCCTGCAAGACAGCGCGGTGGAGATCCTGTTCACCGGGCGCGACAAGGGCATCCAGGGCCCGCCGGACGGCGCCGAGGTGCAGTACTTCCAGCGCAGCCTGACCGTCGACTACGTGATGAACCCGGACAACGATGTCCTGCTGTGCTACGAGATCAACGGTCAGCCGCTGCCGCCGCAGCACGGCTTCCCGCTGCGGCTGCTGGTCCCCGGCTGGTTGGGGGCCACCAACGTCAAATGGATCGACTCGATCGAGGCGATCGACTGGCGGCTCACCAAGAACCAGATGAAGTGGTACAGCTACGCCGAAAACGACGAGGACCCCAACCGCATCCCGTGCACCTTCGAGAAGGTGCGGGCGATGATGATCCCGCCCGGCATCCCCGACTTCTTGTGCCGGATCCGGCACCTGGAGGAGACGGACGCCGTCGAGCTGCGGGGCCGGGCCTGGGCCGGTGGGCTCGGCATCCAGAGCGTGGAGGTCAGCCTCGACGGCGGGGACACCTGGTCGTTCGCGAAACTCGACAAACCGTTCGGCAAGTGGGCCTGGGTCGGCTGGTCGTTCACCTGGCAGAACGTCACCCCCGGCGAGTACACGCTGCGGTGTCGCGCCAAAGACGAGCGGGGCAACATGTCGATGGACGACGATTCGGCGCACGACTACTACGCGATGGACATCCCCAAGTCGCAGTACGTCGATGTGAACGTGTACCCCAAGGGCACGCTGACGGTGGGCAACAAGATCGAATGCCCGGTGCAGTTCCCGTCGCTGTGAGCGCGCCGGCATGACGGTCACGGCGCTGGGTATTCCGGCGGTGCTGCGTCGGGTCGAGCGGCGCAGCACCGCGGTCCCGTCACGGGGCCCGCTGATCGACAGCTACGGGCGGGTGGCCACCGACCTGCGGGTGTCGTTGACCGATCGGTGCAACCTGCGCTGCACCTACTGCATGCCCGCCGAAGGCGTGCCGTGGCTGCCCGGCCGGCAACTGCTGCGCCCCGACGAGATCACCCGGCTGGTACGCATCGGCGTGACGCGGCTGGGGGTCACCCGGGTGCGGTTCACCGGGGGAGAACCGTTGCTGGCCAAGCATCTCGAGGACATCGTCGCCGCCGCGGCGGCGCTGCGCCCGCGTCCGCAGCTGGCGCTGACCACCAACGGGGTGGGGTTGGCGGCGCGGGCGCAGGCGTTGGCGCGGGCCGGCCTGGACCGGGTCAACGTGTCGTTGGACAGCATCGACCCGGCCCACTTCGCGGCGATCACCCGACGGGACCGGCTGGCCGAGGTGTTGGCCGGCCTGGCCGCCGCGCAGGCCGCCGGGCTGCGGCCGGTGAAGGTCAACGCGGTGCTCGATCCCACCACCGGGCTCGACGACGCGGTGCCGCTGGTGCGGTTCTGCCTGGCGTCCGACTACCAACTGCGGATCATCGAACAGATGCCGCTGGACGCCGGACATCAGTGGCGCCGCGACGCCGAAGTCACCGCCGACCAGGTGCTGGAGACGTTGGGCCGCCATTTCACGCTGCACCCCGATCCCGCGCCGCGCGGCTCGGCGCCGGCGGAACTGTGGCAGGTCACCGACCGCGCGACCGGTGCGCGCGGCCGCGTCGGCATCATCGCGTCGGTGACCCACAACTTCTGCGCGGCCTGTGACCGCACCCGGTTGACCGCCGACGGGCAGCTGCGCAGCTGCCTGTTCGCCACCGAGGAGACCGATCTGCGGGGGCTGCTGCGCGGCGGTGCCGACGACGACGCGATCGAGGCCGCGTGGCGGGCGGCGATGTGGGCGAAGCCGGCCGGCCACGGCATCAACGAGCCGGGCTTCGTGCAGCCGTCGCGGCCGATGAGTGCGATCGGTGGGTGACCGGTGACCGCTCTCACGCCCGGCGTGCGGTCGGTGCTGGTGCGGCGCGCGGTGGTCACCGAGCAGCCAATCCTGTTGTCCGAACACGAGGAACTGGTCGGCGGTCCGGGCGCCGGGGCCGTCGTGGGCTTCGTCGGGACGATCCGCGACCACGACCGCGGCCGGCAGGTGCTGCGGCTGGAATATTCCGCGCATCCGTCGGCGCAGCGGGTGCTGGCCGAGGTGTTGGCCGAACTCGCCGAGGACTGCGTGGGGGTGCGGGCGATCGCCGCCAGCCATCGGGTGGGGCCGCTGCCCATCGGGGCGGCGGCGCTGGTGGCGGCGGTCGCCGCCGATCATCGGCAGGCGGCGTTCGCGACGTGCGCGCAACTGGTCGACCTCGTCAAGGCGCGGCTGCCGGTGTGGAAGCATCAGTTCTTCGCCGACGGCACCGACGAATGGGTGGGCTGCGCCTAACTCGTCCGCTGCTTAACCGCGGACGGGTCGATGCAGGCGGAGCGCGATCGCCCAACCGAGCAGCCCGGCCACCAGCCCGAACCCGAGATGGAACAGTACCCGGTCGGTCATCCCGACCGAGGCCAACGCCAGCAGCTGCCCGCCGCCGAGCAGGGCCGCGACCGAACCGGCCAGGGCGACCAGGTGAATCGGTGCGGCCGCGAGCGCCAGCAGCCAGCGGCGGCGACGCACCACCGGTGCAGCGGCCACCGCGTACAGCAGCAGCGCCGCCCCCAGGTAGCGGGCGCTGTCGGCGGGTCCGGGCGCCAGCTGCAGCAGCAGCGTCGCCGCCGTCGCAGCCGCGCCGACCGCCAGCACCGTTTCCCGTCGCCGCGTGGTCAGGGCGACCGCCACCAGCAGCGTCAGCCAGATCAAACCGCGGTGCCCGGGCAGCCCCATCGGGATGCGCAGGTCGGCGTAGGCGACGATGACGGCGACCGCGAGCACCGGAAACACCACCTCGCGCGCCCAGCGGGTCACCGCCGGGTTCGTCGACTGCAGCACGGTCACGGCCTCACGGTAGGCCGGTCCGAGCACCCCGCACAACCTCAAGTGCGGAGCGTCGCCGCCTTGAGGCTCCGCTGATCCGACCCATAAGGTCGATCGATGCGCGCGTTCACCGGACGGCTGCTGATCCTGGCCGTGTTGCTGCTGGCTGGGTGCGCGGACCGGGGTGTGGAACTTGCGGTCAGCGAGAACGGCCGGGCGCTGGCCGGTTTCACGCTGGCGCGGCTGCGGGAGCTGCGCCAGGTCGAGATCGCGACACCGCAGTCGCGCGGTGCGCAGGTCCAGCGCGGACCCACGGTGCGCGCGGTGCTCGACGCCGCCGGCGCGACCCGGGTGGGCAGGGTGCGGGTGGAGGGCCGCGACCCGGCGCAGACACTGACCGCCGACGAGCTGACCGAGCGGGTCATCTTGAGCGAAACCAAACGCCACACCCTCAAGCTGGTCGGGGCCGACCTGGACCGCGGCCGGTGGGTCCGCGACGTCACCGCCCTGGTGGTCAACCCGTGACCGCGTTGGCCGGTGTCGATCTGCTGATCGGCATCGACGACACCGACGACCTGTGGAGCCCCGGCACCGGCCGCCGCGCCCGGGCGCTGCTGGTCGAGTTGGCGGCCGAAGGTTTGGGGTCACCGGCCGGGGCCACCCGGCATCAGCTGCTGGTCGACGACCGCATCCCCTACACCTCGCACAACTCCAGCGCCTGCCTGGCCTGGCGCAGCCCCGCCGGCAACCCGCAGGAGGTGCGGGCCGCGGTGATCGACCTGGCCGGCCGGTTTTTGGAGCGGGTCTGCCCGCCGGACGCCGACCCCGGTCTGGTGGTCGCCGTGCCCGACGAACTCGGTGACGGTGCGGCGGCGCTGCTGGCGCAGTTCGGGCAGCGGGCCAAGCGGGAGGTGCTACACACCGCGGACGCCCGGGCGCTCGCCGCCCGGGTGGGGGTGCATTTGTCCGGGCACGGCGGCACCCAGGACGGGGTGCTGGGCGCGCTGGCCGGGGTGGGCCTGCACCTGTCCGGCAACGACGGGCTGTTCATCACCCTGCCCGGCCTGGAAGACCTGCCCGCCGAAGCCACCGTCGACGAGCTGCGCGCGCTGGTGCCGATTGACGAGGCCCGCGACGGTGCGGATCGCGCACCGGCGCCCGGTGAGCCGATCGAGCTGGGTGACTGGGTGCGCCCGGTGCTGCTCGACGGCCGCAGCGTGCTGTTGTTGGACCCGCCCCGGCAGCGGTCCGACGGTTCGCGCAGCTGGCGCACCGCGCCGCGGGCCGTCGTCAAAAAGCACTGATCGCGCGGGCTCGGCCTCATCGGGCCGGCCCGAAACCGCAGCCGCGGCGCCCCGCCCCAGCCTGCCTGGGCAAATCATGACCGGATCCAGGCCGCAATCACTCACTTGCGGGTTAATTTGCAGGTCGGCCGGAGTAAAGTCCGTGGATGCGCGCCTGCCGCGCGTGGCATCAGGAAGAAGGAGTACCGATCATGACGCTGCAAGTGGTTCCCGAGGGTCTGGCCGCGGCGAGCGCGGCCGTCGAGGCGATCACCGCCCGACTGGCCGCCGCCCATGCGGCCGCTGCCCCGGCGATCTCGGTGGTGGTGCCGCCGGCGGCGGATCCGGGGTCGCTGCAGTCGGCGGCGGCGTTCAGCGCCCGCGGCGGTCAACATTCGGCGGCGGCGGCCCAAGGCGTTGAGGTGTTGGGCCGCGCCGGGGTCGGGGTGGGCCTGGCCGGTGCCAGTTACGCGGCCGGCGACGCGGCGGCGGCCTCGACCTATCTGGGTGCCGGCGCCTGAGCATGATCGCGCCGGTCTGGATGGCGTTTCCGCCGGAGGTGCATTCGGCGCTGCTGAGCAGCGGTCCGGGTCCGGGGCCGCTGCTGGCCGCCGCCGGGACCTGGAGTTCGTTGAGCACCGAATATCAAGCGGCGGCAACCGAACTCACGGCCGCGCTGGCCGGCGCGCAGCAGCTGTGGGAGGGCCCGACCGCCGAACAGTACGTGGCCGCGCACATGCCGTACCTGGCGTGGTTGGGGTTGGCCAGCGCGGTCAGCGCCGAGACGGCCACCCAGCATGAGGTCACCGCCGGCGCCTACAGCGCCGCGCTGGCAGCGATGCCGACCCTGCCGGAGCTGGCCACCAACCACGTCGTGCATGGGGTGTTGGTGGCGACCAACTTCTTTGGCGTCAACACGATTCCGATCGCGGTCAACGAGGCCGACTACGCACGGATGTGGACGCAGGCGGCCACCACCATGAGCACCTATCAAGCCACCGCCGAGGCCGCCAGTTCGGGCAGCGGCGCCGGCAGTGGTGCTGGCAGCGGCGCGGGCAGCGGGTCGGGTAGCGGCGCGGGAGCCGGCAGCGGGTCCGGTGCGGGTAGCGG